>NZ_JAOARH010000004.1 GCF_025210595.1 Winogradskyella sp. | reverse complement strand
TTCAGGATCATTTCGAGTTAAATCTGGACTAATAATATCCCAAGATTGCCCTTCATTTTCAGTAACGTGTACATGATTTGAAAAGGTATACAATCGATTTGGGTTATGCTTAGAAAATATAATAGGGAAGTTCCATTGGAAGCGATATTTCATCCCTTCTGCGCCATGACCCATTGGATTATCTGGCCACACATTAATTGCTCTAACGGTTCCTGTTTTGTGATTTACTCGAGTTAAAAACCCATCATAACTTCCTCCATAAACAATATCATTATTCTCAGGATCTACTGCAATATGAGCAGATTCTCCTCCAGCTGTACTTTCCCAGTCATCTTCATCTATACTCCAACCATCCGTACGATGTGACATTCGTATCGCAGAATTATCTTGTTGCGCTACATAAATACGATAGGGAAAATGATTATCTGTAGTCACTCTATAAAACTGTGAGGTTGGTTGGTTATGATAAGTTGACCATGTTTCGCCACCATCATAAGTTACTTGTGCTCCACCATCATCACCAATTACCATACGATCTGGATTTTCTGGTGCTATCCATAAATCGTGATGATCTCCATGTGGTGCATTATGTGTACTGAATGTTTTTCCACCATCTTCACTTTTATGATAACGTACATTCAGCACATACACTTTATCTACATCTTTGGTATCTGCATACACGCGTGTGTAATACCATGCACGTTGACGTAATTTACGCTCGCTATTTACCTGTTTCCAAGTATTTCCACCATCTTCACTTCGATATAAACCACCTTTATCTTTATTCTCCACAATTGCCCAAACACGTTGGTTATTCACTGGTGATACTGTCACTCCAATAATTCCTAAAGTATCTGTTGGAAATCCAGAGTTTTTTGAAATTTCTTTCCAAGTTTTTCCACTATCTGTACTTTTCCAAAGCGCAGAACCGTCACCTCCAGAACTCAAACTATAAGGTGTGCGTTGCACACGCCAAGTAGAAGCATAAATAATTCTTGGATTAGTTGGATCTACCATTAAATCTACAACTCCAGACTGTTCATTAGAAAATAAAATTTTCTTCCAACTCTTTCCGCCATCTGTACTTTTATACAATCCTCTATCTTGAGTTGGCTTATAGATATTTCCTAAAACACCTGCATATACAATATCTGAATCGGTTGGATGTACAGCAATTCTTGGAATATGTCTGGAATTTTCTAAACCAGATTGCTGCCATGTTTTTCCTGCATCTACACTTTTCCATACACCATATCCCGAAGACACATTTCCACGAACCGTTTTTTCTCCACCTCCAACATAAATCACATTTGGATCGCTTTTAGAAACTGTAATTGCTCCAATACTTCCACCGAAGAAACCATCGGAAATATTTTCCCATTCGCGTCCTCCATTAGTCGTTTTCCAAATACCACCACCTGTAGCTCCAAAGTAAAAAAGGTTAGGCTGATTTGGCACACCTGTTACCGCAGCACTACGTCCACCTCTAAATGGTCCAATAAGTCGATATTCTAAAGCTGAATATTGGTTTTCGTCAAAGTTTTGAGCAATAAGATCTGCACTTAAAATTGAGATGCAAACGATTAAAAATAATTTTAAAAATCGCATATTTTAATGAGTTGGTTAACTTTCCTAAAATTACGGATATTCCTTAAATAAAATTAAGATCCCAATAGTTAAACCAAAACAGAATTGGAGGCCGTCCATTCTTCAACCATGTTCACAAGAACTTGAGCAAAATCATCTCTGTCATTTAAACATGGTATAACTGTAAACTCCTTGCCTCCCACTTCATGAAAAATTTCCTCACCTTCCATTGCAATCTCCTCTAGGGTTTCTAAGCAATCACTAACAAAAGCCGGAGTAACAATTGCCATTTTCTTTACACCTTCTTTACCCATACGCTCAATAGTACGATCTGTATAAGGTTTTAACCATGGATCAAACCCTAATCTCGACTGAAATGTAGTAGAATAAGTATCGTTTTTTAGTTTTAGTTTTTTAGCAATATTAACCGTAGTTATTTCGCATTGATGACGATAACAAAACTCATGTTGTAGGCTTCCCATTTTAAAACAGCACTTACCATTCATTTTACAGTTTCCGTTAGAAATATCACTTTTTCTAATATGACGCTCAGGAACTCCATGATAACTAAAAAGAATATGTTCGTAATCTAAACCTTCAAGTTTTTCACCAATACTCTTAGCTAGCACATCTATATAATCTGCTCTATGGTAAAACGCAGGTGTTCTTGTGATTTTTAAATTCGGGAAAAACTCTGCCACCAATTCGTCAACCTTCACATCAATTGTTTCGGTTGTTGCCATAGCAAATTGTGGATATAACGGAATGGTCTTTACCTCAGTACAGCCTTTATCAACAAGTTCTTGAAGCCCTTTTTTTATGCTCATACTTCCATAACGCATCGCTAAAGCCACAGGATAATCAACTCGTTTTTGAACTTTTTCCTGAAGTCTTTCAGACAAAACAATTAAAGGAGAACCTTCATCCCACCAAATCTTTTGATAGGCAGCTGCAGAAGCTTTAGGTCTTGTGTTTAAAATTATTCCTTTAACTAATATGGTACGTGCCCAAAGCGGAACATCTATAACACGCTCATCCATTAAAAATTCACCTAAATATTTTTTCACATCCTTTGGGTTAGGACTATCTGGTGAACCTAAATTAACTAATAAAATTCCTTTTGACATTGTTTTCTTTTTCCAAAGCAAAAATACAACGCTTTTGTAATACTAAACAATACTAGACATTGGTTTTAGTTATTATAGTATTTAAAATACCGTTTTTAATTTTTTGAAGTTACCCTAATTAAGACACATCATCTATTATGCACTTTTTTTTAACGAGTTTTAGAAATTGTCTATGGCTATTTCAATGATTTAAATATCTTTACGAGTCGTGACACTTAACAAAATCGCAAACCAAAAGCATTGGTTCAACACAAAAGATTCCCATTTCTATGAGAAAAACACATCTAAAAAAAATTCTTACAGCTTTAATATTCACAGTTTCTATAACTGCCTTTGCCCAACAAAAATACCAAAGCTTACTTTGGAAAATTACTGGTAATGGTTTAGAAAAACCATCTTACCTCTACGGAACAATGCATGTGAGTAAAAAAGTAGCTTTTAGACTAGATGATGTCTTTTATAAAGCTTTAAATGAAAGCGATTGCATAGCCTTAGAATCTGACCCTAAAACCTGGCCTGGTTTTAATTATGATATGATGGTTAATGAAATGAGTAATTACAACAATTATCGTGTTGGTTTTTACACCAATCTTTTTAAACTAACGCATCCTGAAGAAATGGCTGTGAGAGCTTCAGTAAGAATGGATAATGGTGCCGTAAATGCCTATTTGTACAGAAAAAATAATGCTGCTGACAATTTTGAAGAAGAGACTTATTTAGATATGTTTATCTATCAAGCAGGTAAAAAAAATGAAAAAGAAATTTTTGGATTAGAAGACTTAGCAGAATCGCGATATTTAACCACTAAAGCTGCGTACAACGCCAATAAAAAAGACATAGAGCCTTGGTTACAAAAACTATACACTAAAGAAAACCCTTATCTTATTCAAGAAAATCTTTATCGCGATAGAAACTTAGATCTATTAGATTCTATTGGAGCTGGCTCTAACACAGAATTCTACAGAGAAAACATGCTCTTTATTAGAAATGAAAACATGGTAAACTCGTTAGTTGATCTTATGCCAAAAAAATCAGTTTTTGCTGGTGTTGGCGCTGCACATCTACCTGGTGATAAAGGCATGATCAACATGTTACGTCAACGTGGCTATACTGTTATAGCATTAACATCTGAACAAACAGGTTTTAGTAAGACCGAAAAAACCAAACTCGATAGCCTTTTTGTAAATCCTATACTCAAAAAACACAAAACACCTGATGGCTTTTTAGAGTTAAACACATATGATAAATTACGTGAATTCTCTTATGCTGGGCAAAAGTATTATCTCGACCCAGATATGACCAACGGAGCTTATTTAACCGTCAATAGAATAAGCCGCTTTATGTACTTGCCCAACGAAAAGGACAACATGACACTTAAGGATATTGATGATTTATTATACGAGGACATTCCTGGAGATATTGTAAAAAAAGAAGAATTAAAAGACCCTTATCCTGGAATAAGCATTGTCAATAAAACCAAAAAGGGAGAATTTCAAAAATATCACATCTACCAGACACCTTTAGAAATTATCATTATAAAGTATGCTGGTCGTAGTGATTTTGTATTACAGCATCAAGACAAAGTTTTTAACTCTATTACTTTAAAAACACCTTCAGACTCTAATACACTTTTTGTATCTCCTAACAAAAAGTTTCAGGTTGATTTCCCAGAATATTACATCACTAGTAATATGAAAAACAAAGGAAAAAAGTTATTAGAAGGCTATAAAAACGATGCTTATTATTTTGTAGAGGAAGCATCATTACACGATTTAGATTATATTGAAGAAGACAGCTTTGAGGCAAAATATTTTCACCATGCGCTTTACTTAAACTACAAACTCCAAGAAGCCGAAGGAGGCTTTAAAAAGGGTATTTACAAAACTTACGAGTCTCGTGCTGTTTTAGACTCTACCTCTAATAAAAACCTTCACCTTAAAACCATCATAAAAGATGCCAACTACTATCTATTAGGTTATGTTGGTAAAAACGAAGCTGATAAAACAGCATTTTTTAAGTCTTTTAAATTCAATACAACTGATTACTCTGGTTTTGAAAAAGTAGTTGACACCTCATTACATTTCTCTGTAAACACTAACACCAAAGCACCAACACCAAACCCATATAGCTACGGAATGTATGGCAATAATAGTGATGACAAAGAATACGAAGAAAAAATAAAATCTACCACCTATTCTACTACAGCTAATGAACAAATAGAAATTTCGAGGAAAAAATTTCATGATTTACAAATGTATCACAACGTAGATAGCCTATGGGCAGAAATAGAACGAAAAACACAAGGAGCAACACGCTATTATACTCCAAAAAAGAAATTTCAAATTTCTAATCGTTTAAAATCAAAGAAAGATAACATTTACTCCTATGCTTTTACTTATACCGACTCCAACAGTGCTAAGCAAGTAATGGTTAAAAACATTTTAAAAGAAGGAGTCCTTTTTGAACTAAAAACCTTAATAGACTCTATAAATGGACCTTCAAAATTTATAACAGAGTTTTACGATTCTTTTACACCAATAGACACCTTAATGGGTAAAGATGTACTTAAAGACAAAACCAAACAATTTTTTGAAGCTCTAAAGAAGAATGATAGTATTATTTTAGAATCTTACAATCTTGTAAAATTCAAAAAACATAACAGCAAAGATATTACTTCGATTTTAAAGGATTTTGAATTTAAAAAAGAACGCCTAAACATTAAATCACATTTGGCTAGCGAGCTTGTAGAAATTGACTTAAAAAATAACTTAGACTTTATTAAGCAGTTGTATTATGATAGCTACTCAGACCCTCAAACGCAGTCTGCAATTTTAGAAGGCTTATTCGATTCTAAGAAAAAAGAGAATTTTAAATTGGCAATGGATTTAATGGAACGCGATCTTCCTTTAGGCGGCATAGGTGGTATTTTTTACAGTTACTACAGAAAAGACTCCTTAAAACTAAAAGCAGATTTATTCCCTAAAATATTACAATACAGCACTATTAGCGAATACAAACAACCACTCTATAACCTTTTAGCTCGCGTAAAAGATTCCGGTTTAATAAAACTAAAAACTTACAGCAAATACAAAAATCAAATTATTAACGATGGTAAAATTGAAGTAAAACGTAGCCTAAGCAATAATGGCTATGGCTACAATTCATATTCCGATGATTTATCAACCTACGTTAATCTTATTTTTCCTTATAGAAAAGAACGAACAGCAAAAGATTTCTTTGAAAAAATGCTTAATGTAGATGACACATCTGCCTTGGTAAGATACTATGTTTTATTAACTCAGAATAAAGAGGAAATACCAGAAGAACTAAAAGAAAAGCTGGAAAATGATGAAGAAAACCAATACAATCTTTTAGAAGAACTTAACGACGCAGAATTATTTAATAAAATAAAATCACTCAATATAAGTCAGCAACAATTTGCCAAATCTAAACTTCTGGCTCATGCCAATTACGAAAAAGAAAAAGACTCGGTTAATTTTATTATGAAACGTGATTTTAAAACAGATAAAGGTAAAGATGCTGTAATGTATTTCTTTAAAATAGATAAGAATGATGAGTATTCTGGCAAGTCTGAAGTACTACATTATATTTCATTTATTAAACCAAAAGACGCTAATAAATTGGTAATAGATTTCTACGATAAATCTAACAATTATGGCACTACAGTAGATGAAACCAAAGAACTAGAAGAACAATACGAAGAAATCATCAACTTAGCCATTTACAAAGACCGAAAACGCGTTACACCAAGTTCTCGAGGCTATAATGGATATTATGATTATTAATTTTAACTCGACGCCTGAATATACTTTTTAGGCGTCGTTCCAAATTTCTTTTTAAAAGCAGCTATAAAATGACTTGCTGTACTATAACCTACCTTAAGACCAACTTCATTTACATTATAGTCGCCAGACTCTAAGAGTTTACGCGCCACTTCCATTTTATAATCAAATAAAAAACCATAAACCGTATCTCCATAAATCTGCTTAAAGCCTTCTTTAAGTTTTTTAAGACTTAGGTCTACTTCTTTAGCCAATTCTTTAAGACTTGGTGGTTCTGCCATATTAGCAATAATAATGTCTTTGGCTTTTTTTAGCTTAGACACATTAACTTCATCAACTAAAAAAGGACATTGCTCTATATCTGCGTCTTCATTTCTATTAAAATACAGACTTAACAACTCGTATACTTTACCTTTAAAATAAAGCGGCTTAATAGAATTATTAAGATTAAAACTTATCAACTGATTTAAAACTACTGCCATAGACGGATTAATTTTTCCATCCGTGTAGTATTTTTTGTCTTTATTTTCTTCAGACAAAAAGGTAACATAATTAGCATCTTGAGAAAACAACGCATGAAACATTTTTATTGGCATAACAAAAGACACTAACCAAGAATGAGGCTCTAATTCTAAATGTATAGGTAAGTCGCGTTGCGGATTATATAATAACAAAGAGGTTTCTTCTTTTATATTGAGCACATAAGCTCCATTATTAAACATAAAATCAGCCGAACCTTTAGTACAAAAATGAAATTGAACATAAGTACTATCAATTTCTCGCTCAATAATTTCAACGACATTATTTTCGTTTTTATGAGTTAACACAAAAAAACCATCTTCTATAAAAGTTTCGTCAAAAGCACCTTTAGCGACACTTTTTGAAGGCTTATTTTCAAAATTCATATTGTTCTTATTTAGATTCGTTCTAAACAAAGAGCCAAAAACCCCTTGATTTTACTGCAAAAATATGACATAAATCATATTTTATAAAAAAATAAACTAAAAAACCCAGAAACGATACTTTATGTTCTTTTATCGTTATTTTTTTTATTGTAACAAATATACATTTGTCTCGTAAGCTTAAAAGAAACTATTTTCTTGTCAGGTAAAATAAGCAAATGCAACAACACAAAAACACATATTTTTATGCCATAGGTCTCAGTTATCAAAAAGCTGATGCCGAAGTTAGAGGACACTTTAGTTTAAGTGATACCGGAAAACAAAATTTATTGGCAGAAGCCAAACAAAATAGTATAGAAAGTTTGGTTGTTATTTCTACTTGTAACCGTACCGAACTTTATGGTTTTGCAGAACATCCTTATCAATTAATTAAGTTGCTTTGTGATAACACAAAAGGAACTATTGAACAGTTTAAAGATGTAGCCTATATACACAAAGGTAAAGATGCTATTCATCATATGTTTAGAGTTGGCTCTGGTTTAGACAGTCAAATTCTAGGTGATTTTGAAATTATAAGTCAATTAAAATCTGCAACTAGAGCTTCTAAAGCGGTAGGATTATTAAATTCTTTTTCAGAACGCCTTGTTAATTCGGTTATTCAAGCAAGTAAGCGTATTAAAAACGAAACTAAGTTGTCATCAGGTGCTACATCTGTATCTTTTGCTGCTGTGCAATACATTATGAATAACATTCAGAATGTATCAGAAAAAAACATCCTACTTTTTGGTACTGGAAAAATTGGACGTAATACTTGTGAAAACCTTGTGAAACACACAAAAAATTCGCACATTACACTGATTAACAGAACTAAAACTAAAGCAGAAGAAGTAGCTGGTAAATTTAATCTTGTTGTTAAAGATTATGAAAATCTTCAAGAAGAGATTAATAATTCAGACATCGTTATTGTTGCTACAGGAGCTCAAAATCCCACAGTTTATAAATCTATAATTACAACCGAAAAACCATTATTAATTTTAGATTTATCAATACCTAAAAATGTAAATGATGACGTAAAAGAGTTAAACAATCTATCTTTAGTTCACATGGATGATTTAGCTAAAATTACGGATGACACTTTAGAAAATCGAAAAGCTTTTATACCAGAAGCAGAAGCTATTATTGATGAAATCATGGCAGACTTTAATATGTGGTTAAATACATTAAAGTTTGTACCAACAATTCAGGCCTTAAAACATAAGCTTACCGATTTAAAAAACTCAGAATTAAATACACAGCGCAAAAAAATAGCTGATTTTAATGAAGATCAGGCAGAAATGATCACCAATAACATTATTCAAAAAATCACCAATCAGTTTGCGCATCATTTTAGAGTAGATAATGATACTTCAGATGAGAGTATAGAGCTCATCAAAAAAATATTTCAGTTAGAAACTTCAGAAAATGTCTAAGATTATTCGCATTGGCACACGAGATAGCCAATTGGCTATGTGGCAAGCAAAAACTGTTCAATCTCAACTTGAACAACTAGGTCATAAAACCGTTTTAGTTCCTGTAAAATCTACAGGAGACATTGTACTAGACAAGCCACTTTATGAGCTTGGTATTACAGGAATCTTTACAAAAACTTTAGACATTGCAATGCTCAATGAAGATATTGATATTGCAGTACATTCCCTTAAAGATGTACCAACCATATTGCCTAAAGGTATTGTGCAAGCCGCAGTAATTAAACGCGGCAATGTAAACGACACACTGGTTTTTAAAAAAAATGAAGAATTCTTATCTGCCAAAGATGCTGTTATTGCAACTGGTAGTTTAAGAAGACGTGCACAATGGCTTAACCGTTATCCTACACATAAAGTTGAAAATATTCGTGGTAATGTAAACTCAAGATTGCAAAAGCTTGAAGACAACGAACATTGGAATGCTGCTATTTTTGCAGCTGCTGGCATAGGCAGACTAAACATTAGACCAGAAAATGCTATCAATTTACATTGGATGATTCCTGCACCAGCACAAGGAGCTGTTATGGTTACAGCCTTAGAAAAAGATGAAGAAATCAGAAATATATGTGCTGAAATAAATCATGAAGAAACAGAAATTGCAACTTCAATAGAACGAGAGTTTCTTAATCGACTAGAAGGAGGTTGTACTGCACCAATTGGTGCCTTAGCATATATTAAAAATGATGAGGTTAACTTTAAAGGTATTCTTTTAAGTAAAGATGGTACCAAAAAAATAGAAATAGCTAAAGTTGTGCCTTTAGGCAAACATGATGATTTGGCTGAGTTTTGTGCAAATTATATCATTGACAAAGGTGGCAAAACACTTATAGATCAATTACAACGTAGTGACAAAACCACTAATATCTATTCTACTAAAAAACTAACCGACGACCAAACATTATTGTTTCATAATGATGTTGTAGCGGATAGTAATGACGCTATAAAAATTAGTTTAAATCGTATCCCAAAAACAGTTATTCGTAACGAAATTAAAAACGTAATTATTACAAGCAAAAACACGGTTGAAGCTTTATTAACTAACTTTTCTGCAACAGAATTACAATTTAAAAACATCTATTGCGTAGGTAGACGCACCAAACGCATGGTAGAAAATCGTATTGGTAATGTTACACATACAGAAGCTAATGCTAAAAAACTAGCAGAATACTTAGCTAATCATTTAAATAATGAAGAAGTCACTTATTTTTGTAGTGATTTGCGTTTAGATGATTTACCAAATATTTTAGCCAAAACCAACATCACTGTAAACGAAATTGAAGCCTATCAAACCAAGTTTGATGCAGATAAAATTGAAAACAATTTAGATGGCATTATGTTTTATAGCCCATCAACTGTAGAAAGCTTCTTAAAGCAGAACAAAGCAAATGGTATTGCTTTTTGTATTGGAGAAACCACAGCAAAAGCTGCTAAACAATATTTTGAAGATGTACGTATAGCTAAAGCACCTACTGTTGAGAGTGTTATTGAGTTGGTGAATTCGCACTACGTGCAATAGCAGAAATCTTAAAAAATTAAGTTACAATTAAACTAGATTCTTGCCTTCGCAGGAATGACAAAACTATGATAAAGAACGATTTATACCTAAGAGCATTAAAAGGAGAAACTGTTGAACGTCCACCAGTTTGGATGATGCGACAAGCTGGTCGTTATCTACCTGAATTTATGGAGATTAAAGCTAAGTACGATTTCTTTACACGTTGTCGTACTCCTGAATTGGCTAGTGAAATTACAGTACAACCTATTCGTCGTTACGGAATGGATGCAGCAATTTTGTTTTCGGACATCTTAGTTATTCCACAAGCTATGAATATTGAGGTAGAAATGAAGCCTAATTTTGGACCATACCTGCCTAATCCTATTCGTTCTCAAAAAGATGTAGACAACGTTATTGTTCCAGATGTACATGTAGAACTCGACTACGTCATGCAAGCAATTAAAGCTACTAAAGAGTTATTAAATAACGACATCCCATTAATTGGATTTGCTGGTTCTCCTTGGACCATTTTATGTTATTGTGTACAAGGACAAGGCAGTAAAAACTTTGACAAGGCTAAAGAATTTTGTTTTACAAATCCTATTGCGGCTCATGGTTTACTCCAAAAAATAACCGATACTACAATAGCTTATTTAAAAGCAAAAGTAGCTACTGGTTGTAATGCTGTACAAATATTTGATTCTTGGGGAGGCATGTTATCTCCTGTAGATTATCAAGAATTTTCATGGCAATACATTAATCAAATTATAGAAGCTTTAAAAGATGATGCTCCTGTAATTGCCTTTGGTAAAGGTTGTTGGTTTGCTCTAGGCGAAATGGCAAAATCTAATGCTGCTGCTTTGGGTATAGACTGGACATGCTCACCACAAAACGCTCGTTATTTAACAGGTGGCAACATTACTTTACAAGGTAATTTTGATCCAACTCGTTTATTTTCTCCACCATCTGAAATTAAAAAAATGGTACATCAGATGATTAATGATTTCGGAAAAGATAAATACATTGTAAATTTAGGTCATGGTATTTTACCTAATATTCCGTTAGATAATGCCAAAGCATTTATTGACGCTGTTAAGGAATATAGAAGTCCATCTTAACCTTCTCCTCTTATGCACTCAACATAGTAGTTAGTCTTTTTAAGGCTAAAAATAGAGGCTTAAGTGAAGTAATCAAATGGTTTAAATCCTTGTAACAATTAAATATGTTTAGCGTCATATCTTATATAAGTTGAACTAAAAAACTCCTATTTCTTAGGAAATATTATGATACAAAACATATTTAGAGGTTTACAAGTTTACACAGGTGCCTATGGCTTAATTTCAAAATTGAAATTATGGAAATACTTTATAATTCCTGTTATTATTAGCGTTATTGTTTTTGCTATGATTTTTGTTTCGGCTTACGGATTATCTGATAATCTTGGCGAATGGATTGCTGGTATTTGGATTTGGGAATTTGGCAAAGCAACCTTTACAGCAATTTCAACATTTATAGGAGGCATTGTCATCTTTGCTATCGGACTTATTCTTTATAAACACATCATTATGGCATTATCATCGCCATTTATGAGTCCTGTTTCAGAGAAAATAGAAGCTTATTTTACAGGTAAACCAGCCAAGAACTATGTGAATACCAATTTTTCAAAACAATTAGTTAGAGGTGTTAGAATAGGTCTTAGAAACCTCTCTAAAGAGTTACTTTATACCATTCCTATTTTAATTTTAAAGTTTATACCAATAGTTAATATATTTTCAACAGCATTATTGTTTTTAGTACAAGCTTATTATGCTGGCTTCACCAATATGGATTACACATTAGAACGTCATTTTAAATATAAAGAAAGTGTGGCTTTTATTAGACAACACAGAGGCTTAGCTATAGGTAATGGTATTGGATTTTTACTTTTATTATTAATTCCTGTTGTTGGAGTCATCCTAGTTTTACCATTAAGTGTAACCTCAGCATCAGTAATCGCTGTTGACCTACTATTTGATGACGATGAAGAAATTGGTTTTGAACCTTTTGACAAAATTGAATTAAGCTAATGGTAACTCAGTTTGAAGATTTTGAGATTAGTGCTATACATGAAGGTGATGCTTGGAAAATTTGTGATCTTATAGTAACAAATCAAGATCGATTTAAACGTTATTTTCCTAAAACTTTAGAGCAAAATTTAAACCCTACTTTGTCTCAATTATTTGTTCAGAAAAAGGTGAAACAATTTAAAAACAAAGAAGAATTTCTTTTTACTTTAAAACATTCTGAAACAAGAACACTCATTGGTCTCATATACATTAAAGAACTCGATTGGAAAATAAAGCAAGGCGAATATGCTTATTGTATTGACTATTCTTATAAAGGTCAAGGCATAATGACTAAAGCCATTGCCAAACTTTCAGAATATGCTTTTGAAGATTTAGGACTAGAAACACTTCAAATTATAGTCCATAAAAACAATTTAGGAAGTGTAAATGTCGCTACAAATAATAATTTTGTGTGGCAAAAAACTATAGTAAACGGTTATACTCCTCCTAATGAAGAGCCATTAGACATGGAGTTATATGAATTATACAAATCATAAGTTTTGAAAGACAAATTTTACAATTATATACAACAGTTGCAAGACACCATAACTTCTAAATTAGAAGCTGTAGATGGTAAAGCTAAATTTCAACAAGATCTTTGGAAACGACCAGAAGGCGGAGGTGGAAGAACACGTGTTATTGAAAACGGAAATGTATTTGAAAAAGGCGGAGTAAACATCTCTGCTGTACATGGTAAATTGCCAGACAGCATGCAAAACTATTTTGGTGTAAAAGATGCTAACTTTTTTGCTTGTGGTCTAAGTTTGGTAATACATCCTAAAAGCCCAATGGTGCCAACAGTGCATGCTAATTGGCGTTATTTTGAAATGTATAACCAAGATGGTGACATAGTAGACCAATGGTTTGGTGGCGGACAAGATTTAACTCCATACTATTTATTTGAAGAAGATGCTAGGCATTTTCATAAGGTTTGCAAAACAGCATGCGATAAACACAATACTGAGTTTTATCCTAAATACAAAGCTAGATGTGACGAATACTTCTATAATTCGCACAGAAATGAAGCACGTGGTATTGGTGGTTTATTTTTTGATTATTGCAAGAAAACTGATGACATGAGTATGCAAAACTGGTACGATTTTGTTACCGAAATTGGTGATAGTTTTTTAGAAGCTTATGCACCTATTGTTGAAAAACGAAAAAACTTACCATACACTCAAGATCATCGTAATTGGCAGGAAATTCGTCGTGGACGTTATGTAGAATTTAATCTTGTACACGATAAGGGCACTTTATTTGGATTAAAAACCAACGGAAGGATTGAGAGTATTTTAATGAGTCTTCCACCTCATGTACAATGGGTTTATGACCATCATCCTGAAAAAGGAAGTGAAGAAGAAAAGCTGATTGAGGTTTTACAAAACCCTAAGGGTTGGGTATAGTTACTTCCAAACCGTTAGAGAATTTAATTTGTTTTTTAATTCGTTAGTATGATGAAATAGTCTTGCTTTTAGCAACAAGCGTCTTCCTTCTGGTTGGCGCGTGAACACTAATTTGCTCATTCCCATATATCGCAACCAATACTTATAAAACAACTGAGCGTCTTTCTTGTTTTTTCCAAAAGCTTCAGGAACAGGATAAAAATTTTCAATATTAAGTCCTTTCTTAAAAAAATTGGTGCTGATAATAATATATCGCGGAGACTTTACAGGCTCTAAAAGCTCTGTAAGTGTTTTTAAGAAAAAAGCTTCTTCGTAATTATTCGCTCCTTTTAAATTACAAATAACCACGCCATTATATAACTTTTCGGTATGAACATGCACTTCACTTCTCTTTGTATTCAATAAGTTCATTTCATCCATAGTTTCTAAAATAGCTAATCCCATGTTTTTAAGTTTTTTATGCACAAAACCATGTCTTAAATAATAGACTGTTAGTTTATACAGCTTATGACCAAAAAACGCTAATGCTATTAAACCAATAAGCTTCATTCCAGATAAAAGCTTTTGATCTAGGGTTAAGTTTAATGCTAAAGTGATGGTTCCTAAAAAAAAGATGAGCAGTATGAGTATAATTTCTATCATCACCAATCGCGATGCCTTAGCATAATATTTTTTTTTCTCCGCCTCAAACTCTGGTTTTTTATAATCCTGAAGCTGTAGTTGTCGTGTTAACTTACTACCATCTCCAATAGATTGCTTCCATTGTGTAGATGTATTATTCCGTTTAACAGAATGTGCTATAGTGGCAGCATTTAATCCGTGAATAGCATCTGCGGTAATTTGTTGCGGAATGTCTAGCCGCTCATAACCGTTAGTTATAAAAGGAATCTTTGTATTGGTAACACCAACAAAAGCTTCAAACCTACGTTTTAACAATTCTATTTCTCTACCTCCATTTGCATCTGTCGGGTCTATACATGCCAAATGCCAAATATTGCTCGTCTTTTTAGGCTTGTTGACATCTCTTCTTATAGCTCTTCCTCGCATTTGATTTGAGGATACAAAAGAACCAACAAAAGACGCAAGTATTAAACTATTTATTGATGGTGCATCCCAACCTTCACCCAATAATGCTTTTGTGCCGATAAGCACCTTAATGATACCATCTTCGAACAGCTTTGTAATTACACCTACTATGGTTTTTTTAGATTTTGATGAAGGTGTTACTGTAACAAAATTATCATCAGACTTTAGAGGTGTAAAAATGTATGATTCTCCTTCACCATAACCATTAATAGCATGTATAATAGAATGATGAACAATAACAATACTTCCTGTAAGAACAGCTAAATCTCTATTATTAACAGCACTTGTTCTTATATAATGAAATATAGGTAATACACCTATTTTGTTTATTTGATCTATATCTTGATTTGAAGTGCTTAAAAACTCTTTTCTAACATAATCCGTTAAAACAACACAACTTAGATCGTCGTTAAGCGATAAACGTTCAGAATTAACAATCTCAACAATACTCTCTAATTTACTAGGACTAAAAGCCAGCGATTTATAAAGCACCTCATTGCCAGATAAATTAACTTTGTTTTTTTCAAAGACATTTAGCTTTCTGAGTTGTTTTTCTAAGTCTAATAAGTACGTTTCATGCTGCTCTAAGTTTTCACGATCGGTAACTAATAGGTTATGCAAAAGAGTTTCAATCCAAGTTAAATCTAATCTCGGAAATTGAATATTATCAAACTTATGAATCCCTAATATTTCTAATCGACTTCTATCAATAGGCACATTAATTTCGTTAAGCGTAATTAAAATAGAAGAAAAGAAAGCAACGTTAGAATAAATAGCATCACTATTCTCTAAAGGCTGTTTATAAAAACGATGGTTTTCTAATAAATCAATAAAATCATAATCTTGTAGTAGGCTGTTTTTAAATTCTACTATACCATCTCTATATGCTTTTATATGATGAAGTTCAGACTCGTAAGGCTTTGAGAAATACACAAAATCCTGATGTGGACTTAAATCCTTTTCTCTAATTAAACTTGGCACAGAAATTTCATCGTCAACCTCGCCACATAGCGTAAAATATTTATTAACCTCTAAACTACTACTATCGTAAGGTGGTGTAGCCGTTAAAGCAACAATAAAATATGGATTGCTTTTTTTTAGCGCTATTAAGCAATTCCACCATGCATTTTTTAAATGATGAGCCTCATCTAAAACAAGAGTTTCAATATTGTGACTTTTAAAAAAGTCTAAGAAATCGTCCTTGTTTTCAAAAGATTTATAAAAAGAATGAAGGGATTGATAGGTAGAAAACGTTATATCACTAGGTTGTTTTATGTCTTTGGAAACTGATTTATAAGGTGTGTTCTCCGTAAAAAAAGTTTGTAATCTATCTTGCCATTGGTCTCTAATGGTTAATGTTGGAGCAAGCACTAAAGTTTTCTTTCCTATTCGCCTTAAAATTTCAATTCCTAAAATTGTCTTTCCAGAACCTGGAGGTGCAATAACATGAAAATGATGGTCTGAAATATGACTATCAAAATTCTTTAAAAGTGTTTGCTGGTAGCTTCTCCAAGGAAATTTAAATTCTAAAACACTAAAGGATTCTAACAATTGAAAGTGACTTTAAATTGATTAACTTTGTACTTGCTAAAAATAAGCATAATCAATATCATTTTAGAGTTTAAAAACTATGTTTCCAATTAGAAGAAATCGAAGACTAAGATCAAACGAAGCCATAAGAAGTTTAGTAAGAGAAACCATTATAACACCTAATGACTTTTTAGTACCACTATTTATAGTTGAAGGTAAGGGTATAAAAGAAGAAATTGCTTCAATGCCCAATTACTACCGTTATAGTTTAGATTTGCTTAAAGATGAAGTAAAATTACTTTGGAGTTTAGGCTTAAAGTCAGTTTTACTTTTTGTAAAAGTAGACGATGCTCTAAAAGATAATAAAGGTACAGAAGCCTTAAACCCAAATGGATTAATGCAACGTGCTATAAAAACCGTTAAGGATGTTTGTCCTGATATGTTAGTAATGACAGATGTTGCTTTAGATCCATTTTCATCTTATGGTCACGATGGTATTATTGAAAACGGAAAAATTATAAATGATCCTACGGTCGAAGTTTTAGCAGAAATGAGTATTTCTCATGCCGAAGCTGGTGCCGATTTTGTAGCACCAAGCGATATGATGGATGGTAGAATTTTAGGCATTAGAGAAGGTTTAGATCAGTCTAACTTTTTAGATGTTGGTATTATGAGCTATTCAGTAAAATATGCTTCAGCATTTTATGGTCCTTTTAGAGATGCTTTAGATTCTGCTCCTGTAGACATGGTAGATGTACCAAAAGACAAAAAAACCTATCAAATGGATTTTGCCAACAGAGATGAAGCCATAAGAGAAACTGAAATGGATATCAACGAAGGAGCTGACATCGTTATGGTAAAACCTGGTTTAAGCTATCTGGATATTGTACGCGATGTTAGAAATAGTTTTGAAATCCCAATAGCTGTTTATCAGGTTTCTGGTGAATATGCTATGCTTAAGGCTGCTGCTGAAAAGGGCTGGTTAGATCACGATGCTGTAATGCT
>NZ_JAOARH010000059.1 GCF_025210595.1 Winogradskyella sp. | reverse complement strand
GTTTTTTAGCAAATAAATAATTAAAAAGCGCAGTTCTTACGCCTCCAATATGTAAAGGTCCTGTTGGGCTTGGTGCAAATCGCACACGAACGTTGTTACTCATGTTTGTCATTTAATAAGGTGCAAAGATAATTTGATAAGCTTCAAGATACAAGATTCTAGAGTTAAGAATCAAGATGTGGTTTTAAATATAATTTAAACATTTGTTATAATAAATTTTGTTTTATTACAAATAATATGTTATGTTTGTATCATCTAAGATTTCTAGGGTCTTATAGTTTATTTCGTGTGATGAATAAATGTATCTATTAAACATTTGGTATTCATCAAAAATCATTTAAAAAATATAATATTAATTATTTAGCAATATGTTAAATCTATTGCTATGCGCTAAATTTAAAATCATATGAGATATGAGTACAAACATATTTAATGACTTTGATGAGCAAGGTCAAGAAGAACTACAAGGCTATAATTTTATAAGTTTTGAAGATTTACAACGCGGTATTATTGGTACAGATCCTTTTGAAGGGATAAGGACAAATAAAATCCGATTAGGCGAAACGATTAGAGGTATGACCAATGTACATCCTTTTGTGACACAAAAATTTCATAACAGAGTATCAAGAGAAATATCCAAATACTATTTTCCTGATGCTGAAAAGAAATTTTTAAAGGAACAGGGTGTTAGTTTCGACATTGATGTAGATTGTGATAACGTAGGTGATTTACTTATTGATAGCATTCCTTTTTTCATTGATAAAAACAATAATAACCAGAAAGACAATAATGAACAATCATTTACACTTCGTGTTTATGCATCAAAAAACCCAAAAAAACTTAAAGAAGCCTTTGAGTGTGTATATGTAGAACAGGGAGAGGTCTTACTGTTTATTGAGGACAATACAGATGACTTAAGTAAACAATGGGTAAGGATTAAAATAGCTGATGATATAAGAGAAAGTATTAAGAACAGCCATTTTTATGACAATGCTGTGATTAATGCTATAAACCAAAATGTAGAGTTTTCGCAAGACCATTTAAAACAGCTTGTAGAAACTGGCCAAATTGTAGAACAGATGACCTTTGCGAAAAGTTTAGTTACAGGTCTTTGGTATGTGGTTATGGCTGTGTCTTCTCCTGTTAAAGCAGTTGGATGGATAGTAAGCAAAATAGGCGAATGGATAGGTGTATTAAAACTACCAGACAAGGTTTGGGACACACAACACGAAGATTATCTTTTTGATAAAGACAATCTAATAAGCCTTCTTACTATTGACACTAAGAAGTTAGGGAATTTAGAGAGTGATCTTAATACAAAAGCACCAGGTTTTGACTGGTATGATTTAATACCAGATTTTGTAAAAGAAAAAATCGCTAAAGTTATTGCTCATATAAAATCGCTAATAGATAAGTGGAATGCATTTATAAGTAAGCATATAGCAGACAATCATAGTATAGACGAAGAGTTTCAAAGCAACTTAGCTTTTAAAGTAGGACTTTACAATGGTATTATAGATTTTATAAGCTCTACACTTCAGTTTCTTGGCGGTCTTGCAGAGGCACCTTTTGATGTAGCTAACAATTGGCAAGAGTTTTTAGAAACCATAGATAATATATTATTGAGCATAAGAAACATAAACTTTTCTCAACTTTTTGTTTTAGCACCTGTTTATTTAGTGTTGTTACTTACTAGTTTAAAAGACATAGAATCAGAAGATATAGATTGGATACGTATTGCTTATATTATAGGCTTTGCTATTGCATTTGTCGGCACTATGTTTATACCCATAGCAGGTTGGGTTGGCAAAGTAGTTAAGCTAAGTAAGTTAATCCCAGAAGAGTTGTTGGTAGCAATGCAAAAGGGGCTGACTTATGTAAAAGGTAAGAATCCGCTACAATCTGCATTACGCACCATAGAAAATATCTTTGAAATCTTTGCAAAAGGTAAAGAAAGTATCTTAGAGTTTGTAGATAAGTTAAAAAAGATCATTGTAACGTGGTTTAAAACTAATAAAAAACAATTTATAAATAAGATAAAAGTAGGAAGCACTTTACTTAATAAAATAAAATTAATAAAAGGACTTACTATAACTGCTGAGAAAGGTACATACACGTTTAAATATTTTGATGTCCTAATTAAAAGTGGCACGAAGCCTCAGGTGGAGCGTGCGGTTAATGGGTTATTTGTAAGAGGAGAGAAAGTAGCTAGAAAAAAACTAAATTTGTTAGTATTTGGTACGAGGATACCTCGGTTTGGAAAGGAGTTTATTGCACATTTAAGATATGGGCATGTAACTGTCTCAAAAATAAACGGTACAGTTGTACCTAAACAGGTCGTTGAAAAATATAAGTATATTATAGGAAAAGGAGGTAAAAATCCATTTACACCTCCTTATTCTGCTAGTGCTAACCCTAGTGGTGTCCATATATACAAGTATTTTAATACCACAAATAGACGTATTAAAGAAGTTAAGGAAACCTTTAAATTACAAAATGGAGATGAAGTAGTAAAGGTAAGAGTTGAAGTATTTATAAAAGAGTTATCTAATTTAAATACTAGAGGTTGGAAAGTAAAAGGAAATACCTCTACTTTGTTTCCCAAAAACTGGAGTGATTATAAAATTGAACGTACCATTAAGGAAGCTATGGATAATATTTATTTTAAAAGTAAAAATAGATTTAAAGGCAAAGCTAAGGATGGCACAAAAATTGAGTTCTATTATAGCAAAACCCAAAAAGGCGTAAATACGGCATATATAATTAAATAAATAAAAATGAAAAAATACAGATATACAAAAGATATTGAGGGGGGTAAAAATTTTGAATCAGAAGAAATTTTATTAGAATATTTCATCAATGATTTTGACAAATACATGTTAGAGGATTATCTACCAGAAATTGAAGCCGTAGCTAATGGTGAAAAAGTTTTTAATGAGATAAAAGATTTTGAAGGAATCTGGAGTTTTGGTGCAGAAGCAGGTTATTTTAATTGCGATACCGAGAAAGCCTATTTTATAGTAGATGAAGAAGGGCACCATCCTAATGCACCAAATATAGAGATGCCAATACAAGAATTGATAGATATTTTAAAAGATTGGCAGAAGTTTTTAGAGAAATAAAAAATAGAGAAATAACCTTTTTAATCATTAAACATTCGTATAAAACCAGTTGCAATAATTTGTAGCTGGTTTTATTTTATAACTAAGAGACTATCATTTCTAACTAAATCATAAAATCAGTGGATTACAATTGAGTTTTAACATTCTAATACTCTAAATTAACAGAACCTTACCAATTAGGATTTAAGCTTAATTAAAATAAAATCGTAGTTTAGTCTGTTAATAATGGAAATTCCTAAGCACTAAATCCCAAATACCCAAAAGGAATGAGCAATTTCGAAACCATAAAAAGCAAATTACAAGAGTTCATTCAAAAGTACTACACTAATGAATTGCTTAAAGGCGCCATTCTATTTTTTGCTATTGGCTTGTTGTATTTTTTAATCACTTTGTTTGTAGAATATATGTTATGGCTTAACCCAACTGCCAGAACAGTTTTGTTTTGGGTCTTTATATTAGTTGAGTTAGGGTTGTTCATTAAATTTATAGCCATTCCATTAGCTAAATTGTTTAATTTGCGCAAAGGCATCAATTACGAAACAGCTTCAAAATTAATTGGTAATCATTTTCCTGAGGTTAACGATAAGCTTTTAAACGTACTACAGTTAAACCAAAGCCCAACGCAATCCGATTTATTAATTGCTAGTATTGAGCAGAAATCGCAAGAGTTGCAACCCATTCCTTTTAAATCTGCTATAAATTTTAAGTCTAATACCAAGTATTTAAAATATGCGGCAATTC
>NZ_JAOARH010000058.1 GCF_025210595.1 Winogradskyella sp. | reverse complement strand
GATTCTATGAATGTTTCTGTTGCTGCTGGAATCCTTATTTTTGAAGCTAAAAGACAACGGAATTTTGAATAATTCTCAAAAGAATAAGAAAATTCTCTATTTAAACTGACAAAATAATATCTATTCAAAACATATAATGACTGCTAGTACTCTATTTTATATCATCATAGCCATCATCCTTATTAACTTCATCAAAGACAAAATCCTTGATGCTATAAATGCCAAACATTTTAACGACCCAATACCAGAAGAGCTAAACGATGTTTATGATACTGAAGAATATAAAAAATCTCAAAACTACAAGTCTACCAATTATAGATTTGGTATATGGTCCTCTTTGTTTTCCTTAGTATTAACCTTAGGTTTTCTATTACTTGATGGATTTGAGCATGTAGACAATATTGCCAGAAACTACTCTAACAAACCTATTGTAGTGGGTTTAATCTTTTTCGGAATTATAATGATAGCTAGTGATATTATCACTACTCCTTTTGCCTATTTCAAAACCTTTGTGATTGAAGAGCGATTTGGTTTTAATAAAACCACTAAAAAAACTTTTGTACTAGATAAACTAAAAGGTTTATTAATGATGGTTATTCTTGGAGGAGGTATTATAGCGCTTATTATTTGGTTTTATCAGATTACAGGAAATAATTTTTGGCTTTATGCATGGGGAATTGTAACGCTTTTTACGGTGTTTATGAATATGTTTTATTCGCGATTAATTGTACCAATGTTTAACAAACAAACGCCTTTAGAAGAAGGTGAGTTACGTAATAAAATCTCAGATTATGCAAAATCTGTTGGCTTTAGTTTAAATAAAATTTTCATTATTGATGGTTCTAAACGAAGTACCAAAGCCAATGCCTATTTTTCTGGTTTTGGTAGTGAAAAACGTGTTACACTATACGATACATTGGTTAATGACTTAGAAGATGAAGAAATTGTAGCTGTTTTAGCTCATGAAGTTGGGCATTATAAACGTAAACACATTATTTTTAATCTAGTTACATCAATTCTATTAACTGGATTAACATTTTACATATTATCTATTTTTATATCTAACCCTCTACTCTCTAATGCTATTGGTGTAGAAACACCAAGCTTTCATGTTGGATTGATTGCTTTTGGATTACTCTATTCTCCTATTTCTGAAATTACAGGTTTAATAATGAACTATGTTTCGCGAAAATTTGAATATCAAGCAGATGATTATGCTAAAACCACTTATAAAGCTGAGCCATTAATTACCTCTCTAAAAAAATTATCTAAAAACAGTTTAAGTAATCTTACACCACATAAAGCCTATGTTTTTATACATTATTCTCACCCTACATTATTGGACAGAATTAGGAATCTGAGAAAATCATAAACTCCCTTTCACAAAACAAAAAATTATATTTTTCAACTATATACCATTGACTAAAAACAACTTACCACATAAACCCATAAAAAAATATATCTTTTCATATAGACAAAGTAATTCTCAATAAAAATTCCTTTAAAAAACTCATTGCTCATTTCATAGAGTTTGCTTACTTTAGTTCTTATGACTGAAGTGGATATTGAAAAAGAAAATGCAGCAATTGCAAAAGCCTACAAAGAACTTTTAAGAGTAAGCTACCGAACCTTAAGTGATGATGATAAAAGATTGATTCGCCATGCCTTTGAGGTAGCTCTAGATGCGCATAAAGATCAACGACGCAAATCTGGTGAAGCTTATATTTTTCATCCTATTGCTGTAGCCAAAATTGTGGCTTCCGAAATAGGATTAGATGCCACTTCTATTGCAGCTGCACTACTTCACGATGTTGTTGAGGACAATCCAGATTACACTATTGCAGATATAGAACGTCTTTTTGGTGAAACTGTTGCCAGAATTGTAGATGGGCTCACAAAAATATCATCCTTAAATCATGATATGGATGTTTCATTGCAAGCAGAGAATTTCCGTAAAATGTTGTTAACGCTTCATGAAGATGTTCGTGTAATCATTATAAAAATTGCTGACCGTTTGCACAATATGCAAACCATGGGTTCTATGCGACCAGACAAGCAAGTCAAAATCGCCTCAGAAACCTTATATATCTATGCGCCATTAGCACACAGAATAGGGCTCTATAATATTAAAACAGAACTTGAAGATTTAGGGCTTAAATACACTGAACCAGAAGTGTATAATGATATTGAGGAGAAGATGCAAGAAAGCAAAGAAGAGCAAGATGCATATATAAAAGCCTTCTCTAGTGTCATTGAAAAATCTTTAAACAAGGAAGGTCTTAATTATGATATTAAAGGACGACCAAAATCTATCTTCAGTATTAGACGAAAGATGGTAAAACAAGGAGTTTCCTTTGATGAAGTCTATGATAAATTTGCGGTTAGAATTATCTATAAATCAGATTTAGAAAATGAAAAATTCCTCGCCTGGAAAATTTATTCTATAGTTACAGATCATTTTACACCAAACCCAATAAGGTTACGCGATTGGATCTCATCACCTAAATCTACAGGTTATGAAGCCTTACATATTACAGTTGTTGGCCCTAAGAGTCGTTGGGTAGAAGTTCAGATTCGTAGTGAACGTATGAATGAAATTGCTGAAAAGGGGTATGCAGCACACTTCAAATACAAAAACACAAATGTTAAAGAAGATAATTTAGATCAATGGATAGGTAAATTACAAGAAGCTTTAGAAAGTAATGAAACCGATGCTGTAGATTTTGTTGAGCAATTTAAGCTTAACCTCTACTCTAAAGAAATTTTTGTTTTTTCACCAAAAGGAGATTTAAAATCACTACCTAAAGGAGCAACACCTCTCGACTTTGCATTTAGTATTCACACCGAAGTTGGTATGAAAACTCGTGGTGCAAAAGTCAATGGTAAATTAGTACCTCTAAGCCATGAGTTACAAAGTGGAGACCGTGTAGAAATTCTAACATCAGACAATATAAAACCAAACGCTAATTGGTTAGATTATGCTACTACAGCAAGAGCACGAAGCAAAATTAAATCGGCTTTAAATGCACATACTAAAGAGATTGCTGCTGAAGGGAAAGAAATACTTAGACGTAAATTAAAACAACTTAAAATTACGTTAAATGAAAAATCGGTAAATGAATTGGTTAACTATTTTAAACTAAAAACCTCTTTAGATTTATTTTACCGTGTTGGTATTGGTACTATAGACAATACTAAACTAAAGGCTTTTGCTTCTTCTAGAAGTAATGCTTTTATGAGTTACATAAAAAACAGAATCCGAAAACCCGAAACACCAAAAGATATTGATAAAGAAGAAATTACTTCTAAATACGATATGCTGGTTTTTGGTAAAGAAGAAGAGCGTCTTAACTATACTTTAGCTAAATGCTGCAATCCAATTCCAGGAGATCAAGTTTTTGGATTTTTAACTATAAATGATGGCATTAAACTGCACAAAAAGAATTGTCCTAATGCAGTAAGTTTACAATCTAATTATGCCTACAGAATAATGACTGCTAAGTGGATAGATTCGTCGCAACGCACGTACACTTCGCAAATAAAGTTATCTGGAATAGACAATCTTGGTTTGGTTAATAATATTACAACACTAATTTCTGAAAATCTTCATGTTAATATGAAAAGTATTAGCTTTTCTAGTGAAGATGGAGTTTTTAATGGTAATATTACAGTCGAAGTAAAAAATCAAACAATGCTAAAAAATCTCATTGATAAACTTAAAAAAATTAGCGGAATTGATAAAGTAAGTAGAGTTTAATCTAAGCTAAGAAAGTCTTGAAAACTTGTTCATTTCTTTCAATTTTAATGCCAAAATAAGTCATGCTTATCCTATAATTTTATGTAAATTTGTAACTTATTATGAATGCAAAAACAGAAGAAAGTAATCAAGAAATTGTAAAACGCGTTTTTACTCAATTTCTTGAAGACAAAGGACATAGAAAAACACCTGAGCGTTACGCTATACTTCAAGAAATTTACGAAAGTGAAGAACATTTTGATATCGAATCTTTGTACATCAAAATGAAAAATAAAAACTATCGTGTAAGTAGAGCTACATTATACAACACTATAGAATTATTATTAGAATGTGCTTTAGTACGCAAACATCAATTTGGGCAAAACCAAGCGCATTATGAAAAATCATATTTTGATAAGCAACACGACCATGTAATTCTTACAGATACAGGAGAAGTTATAGAATTTTGTGACCCACGCATTCAATCTATAAAAAAAACCATCGAAGAGGTTTTTAATATTGAGATAAATAATCATTCACTATACTTTTACGGCAACCGTAAAAAAGACGACTAACTAATTTTTTAAAATGGCAGTAGACTTACTACTTGGATTACAATGGGGCGATGAAGGCAAAGGTAAAATTGTCGATGTTTTCACCTCTAAATACGATATCATTGCACGCTTTCAAGGTGGACCAAATGCTGGGCACACTTTAGTTTTTAATGGCAGAAAGCATGTACTACATACCATACCTTCTGGTATTTTTCATGACAACACTGTAAATCTTGTTGGTAATGGTGTGGTTATAGATCCTGTAATTTTCAAAAAAGAGTTAGATAAATTAGATGAGCAAAATGTGGATTATAAAGCATCCCTTTGCATTTCGCGTAAAGCACATATCATTTTACCTACGCATCGCTTACTGGATGCTGCGAGCGAAGCTTCTAAAGGAAAAGCAAAAATAGGCTCTACACTTAAAGGTATTGGTCCAACTTACATGGACAAAACAGGTAGAAATGGTATTAGAGTTGGTGATATTGAATTAACCAACTGGAAAGAAAAATACAGAAACTTAGCCGACAAACACGAGGCTATGATTAACTTCTACGATGTTGACATTCAATATGATTTAAAAGAATTAGAAGTAGAATTCTTTGAAGCTGTTGAAACTTTAAAAACCCTTAAGTTTATTGATTCTGAAGAGTATGTTCATAATGCACAAACTTCTGGTAAATCTATTTTAGCTGAAGGTGCACAAGGTTCACTTTTAGATATTGATTTTGGAACTTATCCGTTTGTAACTTCTTCTAACACCACAGCTGCAGGAGCTTGTACAGGTTTAGGAGTGGCTCCAAACCAAATTGGTGATGTTTTTGGTATTTTTAAAGCTTACACAACGCGTGTTGGCTCTGGTCCTTTCCCAACAGAATTATTTGATGAAGATGGAGAAACTATGGCACGTGTTGGTCATGAATTTGGTGCAACTACAGGTCGTCCAAGGCGTTGTGGCTGGTTAGATTTAGTGGCATTACGCTATGCATGCCAAGTTAATGGTGTTACTCAACTTATTATGATGAAAGGCGATGTGCTTTCTGGTTTTGACACTCTAAAAGTATGTACTGCCTACAATTATAAAGGTGAAACCATTACACACTTGCCTTATAATATTGAAGAAGAAAATGTAACACCTATTTATACAGAAATAAAAGGTTGGTCTGAAGACTTAACTGGTATGACAGAAGCTTCTCAATTACCTAAAGCACTTAACGAATATGTTGAATTTTTAGAAAACGAGCTTAATATTCCTATTACTATAGTATCTGTTGGTCCAGACCGTAAGCAGACAATTGTAAGAAAGACAATATAGTTTTTTAAAAATTATAGATTCTGTTAAAAAAACTGTTAACTGATACTAAAGCTTATCTTTAAATGTTACTTTGTAAAAAACACACAGTTTTGAATTCCATAAAGAATCTAATTTTAATAGTAACACTATGCTTTTCTGCATTAGGTTTTTCGCAAGACAAGCAAAAAATCACAATAGAATATGCAGGTATTGCAGCTTCAGATCCAGAGATTGAAGATGGTGCTTTAGTGTTTCTACGAGACGAATCTCAACAAGTTCACTTTGTACACAAAGGCGTTAATATGTGGTGCGATAAAGCCATTTATTACCAAGACCAAGATTATATTGAAGCCTTTAGTAATGTAAACATGAAACAAGGCGACTCTATTAATATGGTTGCTAAGTATGTTGAATATAGTGGCAAAACCGAATTGGCTTTTGCACAAGGAGATGTGGTTTTAACCGAACCTCAATCTGTACTAACAACAGATAAACTTTACTTTGACAGAACTAGACAATTAGCCTACTATAATACAAGTGGTAAGGTGGTAAGAGACTCTTCAGGTACTATTACCAGTCAAATTGGTCGTTACTATATGAACGCTAAAAAATACCAATTTACTAAAGATGTTGTACTTGTAAATCCTGACTACACACTTAATACAGATCGTCTCGATTTTTTTCCAGATAATGGTCATGCTTATTTATATGGTCCATCAACCATAGTTGGTGAAGATAGTAAAATTTATACTGAGCGTGGTTTTTACGACACTAATGCTAATACAGGCTATTTTCAACGCAATGCTAAAGTAAATTATGATAGTAGAACTGTTGAAGGTGACAGTATTTATTTTGATCGTAACCGAAGTTTTGCATCTGCAACTAATAATATTACAGTAACTGATACTATAAATAATAGTATTGTAAAAGGACATTATGCAGAAGTTTGGCGCGATAAAGATTCTGTTTTTATTACCAAACGTGCTTTAGCTATTACAGTTCAAGAAAAAGATTCTATCTATTTGCATGCTGATACGTTGATGGTAACTGGCAAAGAAAATAATCGTATTACTAGAGCTTATTATAATGCTAGACTATACAAAAGTGATTTAGCAGGTAAAGCAGATTCAATTCACGTAGACCATAAAACAGGTCTTACAGAGTTAATTAACCTTAGCCGTTTTAGCTCTAAAGATGCTTTTGCAACAGCCAGAAAACCTGTATTATGGAATTTAGGCAACCAAATGACTGGCGACACCATACATTTAATTTCTAATGTAGAAACTGAAAAACTCGACTCGTTAAAAGTATTTAATAATGCTTTTTTAGTTAGTAAAGATACCATTAGTGAAGATGGTTATAACCAAATAAAAGGACAACGTCTCATTGGACTTTTTAGAGATAATGAGCTTTACAATGTAGATATTATTAAAAATGCAGAAACCATTCGTTATATGCGAAACGAGCAAAACGAATTAATTGGTATTCAGAAATCAAAATCTGGAAGTATTAATATTCAAATTATAGATCAGGCTTTAGAAGAAGTTCGGTTTATTAATCAAATAGATGGTAATATTTTCCCAGAACCAGATTTTCCAAGAAATGCCAGAAAACTCAGAGGTTTTGATTGGAGAGGTGAAGAAAGACCATCATCAGTAGATGATCTCTTTAAAGATGACCCTCCTTTAGTTTTACCAAGAATCTCTGGTTTAGAAGACTATGTTCCACCTGAAGATTTTGTAGACGACAGTGTTAAAGAACGTATTGAAAAAGCAGCTGAAGCCACACCAAATAAAGCTAATAAAGCCGCTAGAAATTTACCAAAAAACGAAGCTTCAAGCCTCAAAAAAAGTTCAAAAGTAACAGACTCAACAGTTAAAGCTAATATAGAAAAGCCTAAAACTAATTGGACACCTAACACAAAGCCGATAGAAGTTCCGGAGGATAAAAAACTAAAAGAGAAAAAAGGACAATAGTTGCAAGCAGATTTTTTAAAATATCAAGCGCAAACAACACCACATCCTTTAGCTATGGAGGTTAGTCATGCCAAAGGTTCGTACATTTACGATACAAATGGAAAAGAATATCTCGATTTTGTAGCAGGAGTATCTGCTTGTAGTTTAGGACATTCACACCCAAAAGTAGTTGAAGCTGTAAAAACGCAATTAGATAAATATCTCCATGTTATGGTTTATGGAGAATATATTCAACAACCTGCTCTTGAATTGTCTAAGCTTTTAGCCCAACATTTACCTAATCCATTAGAAACTACTTATCTCGTCAATTCAGGTACTGAAGCCATTGAAGGTAGTCTTAAATTAGCAAGACGTTATACAGGAAGAACTGAGATTATTGCTGCAAAAAATGCTTATCATGGTAACACAATGGGTTCTTTGAGCCTTATGGATTACGAAGAACGTAAAACACCTTTTCAACCTCTTATTCCAGATGTAAAACATATTGCTTTTAATTCTGAAAATGATCTTCAACAGATAACAGAAAACACTGCTGCTGTTATTTTAGAAACCATACAAGGTGGAGCTGGTTTTATTGAGCCAAATAATGACTATCTAAATAAAGTACAAAAACGTTGCAATGCTGTAGGAGCCGTTTTTATATTAGATGAAATTCAACCTGGTATAGGAAGAACAGGTAAGCTATTTGGTTTTCAAAATTATAACTGCCAACCAGATATAGTTGTAACTGGCAAAGGTCTTGGAGGTGGTTTACCCATTGGTGCTTTTACAGCATCAAAAGAGATGATGCTTGCTTTAAGTGATAATCCCAAATTAGGTCATATTACAACCTTTGGAGGAAACCCTGTTATCGCAGCTGCTGCATTAGCCACTTTAAAAGAAGTTACAGAAACCAATTTAATGGCTGAAGCTCTTGAAAAAGAACAACTCATTAGAGAACATCTTCAACATAAACATATAAAAGAAATTAGAGGAAAAGG
>NZ_JAOARH010000057.1 GCF_025210595.1 Winogradskyella sp. | reverse complement strand
GAAAATGTAAATCCAGACTATATTTTAGAAATTGAAAAAGATATTGATCGCTTACAAACCATTACAGATCGCTTTAGTAAAATTGGCTCTGCTCCAACCTTAAAAGAAATGGATATTATAGAAGTTACTAAATCATCTTATAGTTATTTAAAATCGAGATCTTCTAAACTTATAAATTTTGAAATAGAACATCCTGAAGTGCAAATCCCTGTAATGCTTAACCCGCAACTTTTTAGCTGGACTATAGAGAATCTTGTGAAAAATGCCATTGATGCTATGAAAGGTAAAGGAGATTTAAAACTTAAAGTTACCCAAACTGAAAAAAAAGTATTCATAAGTATATCTGACACAGGTAAAGGCATACCTAAACATCAGTTTACTAAAATTTTTGAACCTGGATATACCACCAAAAAACGTGGTTGGGGGCTTGGACTATCTTTAGCTAAACGTATTATAGAAGATTACCACAAGGGAAAAATAAAAGTAGTAAGCTCTGAAATAGGAAAAGGTACAACCATTCAGATTACATTAAAAACGAGTTAAAGATTATTAGCAATTTTAGAGGCTATTTCCTCAAACTCTTCGGGAGTTAATTTTTGTTTTTGAGTAAATCTTGCATCTTCCATACTATGCAAAGGTATTAAATGCACATGCACGTGTGGTACTTCTAAACCAATTACAGACATACCAACACGCTTGCATGGGATCGATTTTTCTATAGCAATAGCTACATCTCTAGAAAACTTCATTAAACCCATGTATGCAGCTTCATCTAAGTCAAATATTTTATTTACCTCTTTTTTTGGTATACAAAGTGTATGTCCTTTAGAATTAGGATTAATATCTAAAAAAGCAAAATAATCTTCGGTTTCTGCTATTTTATATGACGGTATTTCACCAGTAATAATTTTTGTAAAAATAGATGCCATCTCTAGGGTATTTGAATGCTTTATAAATATAAAAAGATTCCTTTAAATTAAGGAATCTTTTAAAACATTATAGTGGATATAAACTTTATTATCTTGAGATATCAAGAATATCAAACTTCATTATTCCACTAGGCACTTGTATTTCTGCAACCTCTCCTACAGACTTACCTAATAATCCTTTACCAATTGGTGAATTCACAGATATTTTACCAGCTGCTAAATCAGCTTCGCTCTCTGCTACCAAGGTATATGTCATTTCCATACCGTTAGCTTGGTTTTTTATTTTAACTATAGATAAGGCTAATACTTTAGAGGTATCTATTTGAGATTCGTCTATAACTCTTGCAGTGGCAAGCGTAGCTTCCATTTTAGAAATCTTCATTTCTAACATACCTTGGGCTTCTTTTGCAGCATCGTATTCTGCATTTTCACTTAAATCTCCTTTATCTCTTGCTTCAGCAATTGCTTGCGATGCTTTAGGACGTTCTATATCTTTAAGATGACTTAACTCTTCTCTTAATTTTTTTAATCCTTCTGCTGTATAATATGATACTTTACTCATAATTAATTCGTTTTAATAAAAGATGCTGAAAATGAATTCAGCATAAAAAAAATCTCGCGCTAACGAGATACTACACAAATATACAAAATATTTACTGTGTAATTTAAATAATTGTAAATTGAACCTCAAAAAACAACAAATGAAAAAGCTCATTATCGTCCTCACTTTAACAATGTTAGCATGTAGTGGAGATGACAATAACTCTAATTGTAACTTCTTATTTGATGCTGGTGTAAACCTTAACGTAAACACCAATTTACCACAATTTAATCAACTTAACTTTAACAGCAGCTCTGTATATGTCCCTAACCAAGGTAATAATGGTATTTGGCTATACCGCTTAAACTCTTCTACACTTTACGCTTGGGATGCTGCCGATCCTAGCCATGCGCCTGCAGCTTGCTCTACACTTACCGATTCTGGTACTGGCGACATTGTAGTTTGCGGGTGCGACGATGCTAACCAGTATAGTTTAGGCACAGGTTTAGGTCTAGAAGGCAATACACAATCTTGTACATTACAACCATATAGGGTCGATAATCTTGGTGATGGTCAGTATTTGGTGAGTAATTAAAAGAGAGTTAATTAATATGAGTTGTTTCAACAACAGTACAGAGAAATTCAACTTTCACCTTACAACTTAATGTATATTGTCTATAATTTTAACAATCTCATTTTAGACCTCCAAGTTCTGTAGCCTACAAAAGAAAACACCAAATACACACCTGTTAGTAAGGTATAATAATGAAGCCCTTTGGTTAAATACAGTACAATTGTTACTGCATTTATAATTATCCAAAATTTCCACGATGCCAAGTGTTTTTTGGCTTCGAGATAACTTGCTATAAAGCTAAAAATAGTTGTATGAGCATCTAAATATGGTGAACTAGCATCTGTATAATGGCTAAAAACATAACCCGTAACCATAGCTAAGACTTCACCAATAATTATAAGCACAACATAATTACTTACTGGTAGTTCGGTAATTTGTAATTGCGATTTAGAATCAGTTTTTTTATTCCAAAGCCAAAAACCATATACACCAATAACAACATAGTAAATGTATAGAATTGCTTCGGAATACAAATTCGTTTTATAAAACAAAAAGATGCTCAACATTGAAGAAATAATACCAAATAGCCAGCAAATGATCTTTTCTTTGATTAAAAAATAGATATAAGCTAAACCAAAAATAACTGCAGTAATCTCAATTATTGTTTCCAACTTAAAACAAATTTAAATACGCTTTATAATACGCATCACTACTAAAATTCATATCACCAAACTGCATTTGTTGTTTAGGTTTTGGTATAGAGAAAAAGGCAAAAGAGTAACGCTCTTGGTTGGCTTTTTGTAAATTAACTTGATGTGGTAAAGCTTTTATTTTTCCTTTGGTTAAATATTCTAATAAATATCCAGGAAACACAACACAATGATCTGATACTTTTAAGGCTTTTATGTCTCCAAATTCATCTTCATAAGAAAAACCATTGGCTGATCCATAAACAAAAACCGTAAAAAGAGAAACATCTACATGCTTAGATAGTCGTAATGGTTCATTGACATTTTTAGAAATGGCAGGATAGTAATTACAAGATGCCATATGCCCAATATGTGTATTATAAAAATCTTCTAATCCTGAGATTTGAAGTTGAGATATTACTTCTTGTTCTATACTGGTAATAGTTTTTACAATGCTGTCCCATTCAGATTTTAAAAATGAAGCAAACTCAACTGGGTATTTTTCTACAGGTGAAAATTTTGACAACACAAAAGAGTGCAACAAATCTGTACTATACTGATTTAAACTGTCTTCTTGCCCTAAAAAAGAATACCCATCAAACGCACAATTAAAATGCGCTTGAAGGTATTCTAATCTATAAGTTTTGGGTTGCTTTAAAAAGGTTTCAAAAGCAGATTTTATACTTTCATCAGAACTTTTAGCAATAGCGTTCTTTAATTTAAAAAATGATGCTTTTGAAGACAACCCTTCTTTCATTATTAAAATTTAAGAGTCATTCCTACTAAGAAATTAATAGTAGCTTGTGGAAAATACCCTTGTATTTCTCTATCTGTTGGACCTGTCCATGTATCTAAATACGTATAACCTCTATCTACATATTCTCTATCAAAAATATTATTTACTAAACCAGTAAATATTACTGATTTAAATACTTTATTCATTGGTATTTCATACACAACATTTAAATCACTCACAAAATAATCGCTTAATTTAGATGCTTTAGTATCTGTATTACTCAAATATTGTGAACTCACATATTTTCCTAATAAAGAAAACTGTAAATTCTCTTTTGGCGCAAAAGTTAAAGCATTTCCAGAGACAACATTTGGCGAAAAGGCAATGTTTGTATCACCAAAGTTTTTTAAGTCACCATCTCTTTCTGCCATTAATTCTTTAATTTTATTTTGACTAATAGCTACATTAGAATTAAAAGTTAATTTATTAGAGATATTTACTGTAGCATCTACCTCTAAACCTAAACGGTAACTGTCTTTTACATTTTCTCTTAAATACTCACCTACATTATCTAAAGCACCTGTTAACACTAATTGGTTATCATAACTCATGTAATACACATTGGCATTTAACTTAATCTTATTGCCAGAATAACGCCAACCCAATTCAAAATCGTTTAAGCTCTCGTGTGTTACTTCATCTCCATTACTTTCGTAGTCATTTCGGTTTGGTTCTCTATTTGCTCTAGCGTATGATGCATACAAGCTGTTTGAAGCATTTAATGTATATGTTATACCTAATTTAGGATTGAAAAAACTAAATGATTCATCAACATCTAATGGTGCTCTGTCTGATGTTAAACCTTCTGTTTCGTAGGTTACAAAACGCCCTTGTACATCTAAGAATGCTTTTAATCTATCTGTTACATTAAATGTGGCTTTAGAAAACACACTAAAATCATTTTTAGTAGCATCACTAAAATAGTAACGATCTCTAATGCTTGTGTTTTCTGCAAGGTCACTTCCCCAAATTATTTCACCATAATGATCATTGGTAAACGTATTGTATGAAGCACCTGAGATGATTTCGAGGTTATTATTTTTATAGGTTGCAGATCCGTTGATTACATAAAAATGATTATTTAACCATCGACGTTGTATAACATCACTTCCATCTATTATAAGGTTATCATAATCTTCGGCATCTCTATCATCTTTAAATTGCTCAAAATACCCTTTTCCTCT
>NZ_JAOARH010000056.1 GCF_025210595.1 Winogradskyella sp. | reverse complement strand
TTAACCTTTTTGATGGACATGTTTATTTATTAAAAAAAGGCGAAAAAGAAGTTGAGAAAAACGCTACTGCAATAAAAGAAGCAGAAGAATTAAAAAAGATTTTCGATAAAAATAATCTTGTTTTATACAAAGCCATAACTCATAACTACTACAACACTTATCTTTTTATAGATTTAGATTCTACAATAACTAAAACTAATATTTATAAATCTAAACCTTTAGGAGAAACTACGCTTGTTTTTCATCAACATATGGTAGATTCTTTAAGCGAAATTACTGCAATAACAATTATTAATAACAAACAGTCATTACAGAGATTCTCTAATGATTCCCTTTCTAAAGGCAGATTTATAGTTAAAGAGCTAAAAAATGAATAAAACATTTTTACCAATACTTTTATTAATAACGCTCTCTAGTTGTATGGGTGTTAAAACGAGTACAAGTGGAAAAATTTCTAAATACATAGAAGATTTTTATCTAGGTGATGGCAACATGCAATATTTTGTAAAACCACTAGAATACCAAGATATTAATGAAAAAGAGACCACATTAGATGCTACTTTTAGAAGAATTGAAAAGCAAACAGATTCTGTTACAGTAAACTTTAATATTCTTTTAAAAACAGATCATAAAGTACAAAATGTAACTATAACAAATATAAATAATAATTACAGCGCTAGTACGGTAGAAACTTTTTTCATAAAAAAAGAAGATGATCTAATCAATCACAGATTAAGCATTAAAGTGCCATATAATTTTTATTATGACAATCTACTTAGTAATTCGCACAAAATATTTGTTAAATCATCATCAGACTCTAACACTATAGAACCATCTAAAAAAACACAAAAAATTACACCAATACTAAAACAAAAAATCTCAAATTTATTATAAGCAATTTTCAAGTTTTAGTATCTTCACTTTATACTACAAACTAGTACTATTTACCCTTAATTCTTAAATGAATTATAAATAAAGCATTTATTCTCTGAATTAATTGTGCTTCACAATATTTAAAATATCTATTAATTGAAATAGTTATTTATGAAATGGTTTCTGGCGATTACAGATTATAAACATTATCTTCAAATTGAGCGTGGCTTGTCTAAAAACTCAATAGAAAGTTATTGCTACGACATTAACAAGCTAATAAAATATTTAGATGAAAATAGTATAACTGCTTCACCAAATACAATAGACAAAGATTGCATTAAGCAATTTATTTATACTATTTCTAAAACCATGAACCCAAGATCACAAGGACGATTGATATCTGGTTTAAGAAATTTTTTCGATTATCTGATTTTTGAAAACTATAGAGAGTCAAATCCAATGGATTTAATAGAATCACCAAAAATTGGTAGAAAACTCCCAGACACACTCTCTGTTAATGATATAGACACACTTATAAACACTATTGATTTAAGCTACCAATACAACGGTATTAATCTGGGCGAACGCAACAGAGCTATTATTGAAACCTTATATAGCTGTGGTTTACGTGTTAGTGAACTTATAGAACTAAAGCTTTCTGATTTGTTTTTTGATGAAAGCTTTATAAAAGTTACTGGTAAAGGAGACAAACAACGCTTTGTACCTATTGGTGAAACCACAAAAAAATATATAGATATCTGGAAAGACATTAGAAAACATATAAATATTGAACCAGAGTCTAAAGACATTCTCTTTTTAAATTACAGAGGTAAAAAGCTAACACGAGCCATGATTTTTACAATTATTAAAAATCTAGTTAAAAAATCTGGTTTAAAGAAAACCGTATCTCCTCACACATTTAGACATTCTTTTGCAACGCACTTATTAGAAAATGGTGCAGATCTTAGAGCAATACAAATGATGCTTGGCCATGAAAGCATTACTACTACTGAGGTTTACATGCATGTGGACCGTTCTCATTTAAGTGAAGTGTTAAACAAATTTCACCCAAGAAAATAGTTCTTATTTTTGTGACATTGAGTCTCACACTGTGTCTTAAATTAAAGTTTTAACTATGAAAATATTTGGAGGGAATATAAGCACTAAAAAAAACGTAAAGCCTAATGAAGAAGAACGTAATATTTACAAAGTTGGTTTTAAAATTTCTAACATAGGTCTATGGGATTGGAATACAGTTACTAACAAAGTTTTTTATTCTGATGAATCTCTAAAAATTCTTGGTTATCACAGTAAGCAATTTAAAAATCTTCCTGAAGAATGGGACAAACGTGTACATCCAGACGATAAAGATTCGTATTTCAATGTATTTAATCAACACATTAATGGTGAATTAGAAACTTATGAGAATGAATATAGAGTTTTATGCAAAGACGGAAGCTATAAATGGATTTTAGATACAGGTAAAGTTATTCAAAGAGATGAAACTGGTAAACCACAACGTATAGTAGGTACTCATAAAGATATTACAGAAACAAAAAAGAATGAAAATCTTCTAAAGAATAATATTCAACTAATAACAAGCCAAAATAAAAGACTACATAATTTTACTCACATTGTGTCTCATAATTTAAAAACACACATCGGAAACTTAAAAAATATTTTAGAGTTCTACGAAGACACAAATAATACAAATGAAAAAGAAGAGCTCATTACCCATTTAAAAACAATTTCTAACTCTTTAACTAATACTATTGTAGATTTAAATGACATCATAAGTATTAAATCTAAAACTGATATCAACGATCTCTATGAAGTTGTAAATCTTTACAATTATGTAGAAAACATTACAGAAAGTCTTGAAGTAGAAAGCTCTAAAGCTAATGTAACAATACACAATGCATTAAGAAAAGACGATGCTATAAAAACAAATGCGTCTTATATAGAGAGCATTCTATACAATATTATTTCTAATGGTATTAAATATGCAGACCCAAACAAAAATTCTCGTATTGGTATACAATCTGTACATAGTAAAGACGAAATAAAGATTTTAATCTCAGATAATGGTATAGGTATAGATCTTTCAAAATTTGAGAATAAACTTTTTGAAATGTATCAAACATTTCATGGAACAGATAGAGAAGATTCTAGAGGTGTTGGTTTATATATTACCAAAACTCAGATTGAAGCATTAGGAGGGAAAATAGAAGTTGAAAGCTCACTTGGTGAAGGAACAGCTTTTATCATTACATTTAAGAAAACAAAGGCATAAAAAAAGGTGTTCTAAATTATGAACACCTTCTATTTAATATTTATTTATTAAGATATTGTTTACTTAGCAATATTAACAGCTCTGGTTTCTCTAATTACTGTAACTTTTACTTGCCCTGGGTAAGTCATATCTGTTTGTATTTTCTGAGATATTTCAAAAGATAGACTTGCTGCTTTTTCATCAGATACTTTTTCGCTTTCTACTATAACACGTAATTCTCTACCAGCTTGTATCGCATAAGCTTTCTTTACACCTGTAAAACCAAAAGCTACATCTTCTAAATCTTTAAGACGTTGTATGTAAGAATCTAAAACCTGACGTCTTGCTCCTGGTCTTGCTCCTGAAATGGCATCACACACCTGAATTATTGGAGACAATAAGGTTGTCATTTCTATTTCATCGTGGTGAGCTCCAATAGCATTGCATACCTCTGGCTTTTCTCCATGTTTCTCTGCCCATTGCATTCCAAGAATTGCGTGAGGCGTTTCTACATCAGTTTCAGAAGAAGGGACTTTACCAATATCATGCAATAATCCTGCGCGCTTTGCTAGTTTAGGGTTTAAACCTAATTCTGCTGCCATTACACCACAAAGCTTAGCAACTTCTCTAGAGTGTTGTAATAGGTTTTGTCCATAAGAAGAACGATACTTCATACGACCAACCATTTTTATCAACTCAGGATGCAATCCGTGAATCCCTAAATCTATAACAGTACGTTTACCTACTTCTATAATTTCTTGTTCTATTTGTTTTTGTGTCTTTCTAACAACTTCTTCAATACGTGCAGGATGTATTCTACCATCGGTTACCAACTTATGTAGCGATAAACGTGCTATTTCACGTCTTACAGAGTCAAAACAAGATAAAATTATGGCTTCTGGTGTATCATCTACAATAATTTCCACTCCTGTTGCTGCTTCAATAGCTCTAATATTACGCCCTTCTCTACCTATAATTCTACCTTTAACATCATCAGATTCTATATTAAATACAGAAACACAGTTATCAATTGCCTCTTCAGTACCTATACGTTGTATGGTGTTAATAATAATTTTCTTTGCCTCTTGTTGTGCCGTAAGTTTTGCATCTTCTATCCTATCTTGCACATATGCCATAGCATCCGTTTTAGCTTCTTCTTTAAGCGATTCAACTAATTGCGCTTTAGCTTCTTCAGCAGAAAGTTGAGAAATAACTTCTAGCTGTTTAATTTGGTTTTTATGAGCCTTTTCAATTTCTTCTTTCTTTTTATCTAAGAATTCTAATCTAAAATTATAATCCTTCTTTTTATCATTTAAGGATTGATTAGATTTTTTGGCTTTTGAAAGTTCGTTAGATAGTTGAGATTCCTTATCTCTGATTCTCTTTTCAGCTTCTGCCATTTTTTTATCTCTAGACAAGATAACTTTTTCGTGTTCTGCCTTAAGTTCTATAAATTTTTCTTTTGCTTGAAGTATTTTGTCTTTCTTTAATGCTTCTGCATCAGTTTTAGCTTGTTTTAAAATGGATTTAGATTCGTTTTCAGCATTAACAACCAATTTAGAAGCCTTTCCTTTTTCAAGTGATTTTGTAATAATATAACCTAGTATTAATCCTAATAATACTCCTCCAACTATAAATATAATTGTATTAGTGTCCATGTTTGTTGTTTAAAGTTAGTTTATTGAGTAGTGTTAAAAATATCTGAACAATAGCAGTATAAAAAAAGCCTACATCAGCTTTGGATTTTGTATAAACTCCTTAAAAACAAGTTTAGGGCTAACAAACTGATCAAGGATCCACCTTAGATACTGAATAAATTCAGTACTAGTGGCTTGCTTTTACAATTTAAACTCACCCTTTTTAAAGAATTAACGTTGAGTTTATCAAAAAATATAACTAATGTAGGCAGTAACCTTTTTTATTTTAAAGAACGTACGAGTTAAATGTGTTCATTTAATAGTTCATTTAATGCTTCTAGCTTTTCATGAACCTCTTCATTAACATGCGCTTTATCAATAGATTTTTGTTCTACTTGTGCTGCAAATTGCAATGCACACATAGCCAAAACATCTTGCTTGTCTCTTACTGAATAATTCTGCTCAAACTGTCCTATCATGGCTTCAATCTTTTTTGTAGCCTTTCTTAAACCCTCTTCTTGCTTAGGATTAATTGTCAATGGATAAACCCTATTGGCAATTGAAAGCTTAATTTTTAATTGATCTGACATTTAACTTAAATTTACAACTTTATTCTGAGAGTTGACCTATACAATGATCTATTTCTCTAATAAGTGCATTTATTTTGAGCTTTGTTTCTCGTTTATTTTCGTCACTACCAAGCATTGAATTTGCCACTTTAAGAGTTTCATATCTATCAACCCAAGATGAAATTTCTTCTTGTTGTTCCAATAACTTTTGTTGTAGCTCTTCTAACTGACCAGATAATCTAGCATTAGTTTGTTTTAAGACTTCTTGTTTATGTAAAACCTTACTAATCTTATTCTCTAAAGCATCAACAATGTCTTCAATTTTACTCATTAAAGTAATTCAATACTATTGAAACAAATTTAACACACCTATTGAAATAACACAATTCTTTTACAATTATTTTTAATTCATATAACATATTAAAAATTAAAACGTTGAGAAAAATAATACAGATCTTGGGTTTGTAAATACTAATCAAATTGATATTTTAGCCATTACAGCGCTTAGGTATGAAAAAAATTCTGCTTTTATTTTTAATAACAAGTTCATTGTATTCGCAATCTGAATACCCTCAAGACTATTTTAGAAACCCTTTAGATATTACTTTGGTACTCTCTGGTACTTTTGCCGAACTTAGATCTGCTCATTTTCACGCTGGCTTAGATATTAAAACCCAACGCAAGCAAGGATTAAAAGTTTATTCTGCTGCAGAGGGTTATGTGAGTCGTATAAAGATTTCGCATTATGGCTACGGCAAGGCTTTGTATATTACGCATCCTAATGGTTACACCACTGTATATGCACATCTTCAGAGATTTTCTGATCGTTTAGAAAAATATATTAAAGAGTGCCAATACGAAAAAGAAACTTTTGAGGTTGAAGTTTTTCCAAGCAACGAAGAATTATTAATTGCACCAGATGAAGTTATTGCATACTCTGGAAATACTGGAGGATCTGGTGGACCTCATTTGCATTTTGAAATTAGAGACAATCAAGAACGGCCCATTAATCCTATGCTTTTTGGTATAGACATTAAAGATACAAAACAACCTTTTGTATCTGCCGTTTATGCCTACCCTAAAGATGAAAACGCAGTTATTAATGGTAAAAATGAAAGAGTACCTTTACGTCTTATACCAAAACAAAATGGTGATTACGAAGTTGAAAAAATAACAGCCTATGGTAATATTGGGTTTGGTATTACTTCTTACGATAAACAAGATCTGGCACCTAATAATAATGGTGTAAGCAATATAGAGACGTTCTTTAATGGTAATAAAAGCTTAGAAATAGATTTTAAGCGCTTTAGCTTTAGTGAAACAAAACATATTAAGCGTCTTATAGACTATGACTATTTTAAAACCAAAAAATCTAGAATTCAGAAATTATTCATTGAAAAAAATAATCCATTAAGTCTTTACAAAGATGCTTTTGATAATGGTTACATTATTGTTGAGGATAGTACTTCATCTGTATTTAAAATTAGAATACGAGATTTTAAAGGCAACGAAACTTTGATAAATATTCCAATAAAAGGTAAATACGAAGTACCAGAACCCAAAACCATAGATTATTTAAACAAAACTACAATACTCTCTAATAAACCAACAGAATTAAAGTCAGGTTTGGTAACTGTTAATTTTTATAAAAACACAGTTTATGAAGATGTAGATATTGATTTTAACGTGAGTTCAGATACGCTTCATCTTCATAAGGATAATATACCATTACAAAAGAAATTTTACATCAATTACGATCTAAGTAATTACAAAAGCGAGCATTTAGACAAAGTATTTATTGCCAGATTATATGGCTATTATAAAAGGCCAAGTTATGTGCGTACAAAGCGCAAAGGCAATATTTTAAGTGCTGGCTGCAAAACTCTTGGCACTTATGCATTGGCTATGGATACAGTAGCACCTAGAATTAAACCCGTTAATTTTAAAGATAAAAAGTGGTTAAGCAAATACCGTTACTTAAAAGTAAAAATTGATGATGACTTATCTGGTATTAGCAAATATAGAGCAACTGTAAATGGCAAGTGGATTTTAATGGAGTACGATTATAAAACTAATATGCTTATACACGATTTTAATGATAATATCGTTAAAGATACTAAGAACAATTTAAAGATAATTGTTACTGATAATGTTGGAAATAGTTCTACATTTGAAGCAACCTTTTTTAGAAAATAACAAAATAGACCTTAGATCAATATACCATTGGTATTAAGCTCTAAAATATAGTTTTAAAACCTAACTAAAAACCTGATTTTTGAAACGATTACAATTAACACTTATTCTTACTTTATTATTTAGTGTACTTTCTTTTTCACAGACTGCAATTATAAGAGGAGTTATTTTAGACGAAACCAATAGTCCCATTGAAGATGTAAATATAAAAGCCTTAACAGGTGAAGGAACTGCAACTAACAAAAATGGATTTTTCGAACTCAGAATACCTTCAGATACTGAAGTAACAGTAGAATTTACGCACTTAGGTCATAAACGAATTATTCAAAAGTTTAACTTAAAAAACGGACAGGAAATAGAATACAATCCTGTAATGAAGGTTGAAGCAGAACAAATTGCCGAAGTTGTTATTTCTTCAAATACAAGACAAAAAGAAGATGGTGTTGTAACCATAGCACCAAAAACCCTTAGAACCATAAAAGGTGCGCAACCTGGTATAGAAAATATTCTTAAAACCTTACCTGGAGTAAATATTTCTAACGAATTAAGTACACAATATTCGGTACGAGGTGGAAATTTTGATGAAAACCTTGTCTATGTTAATGAAATTGAAGTTTACAGACCGTTTTTAATTCGTTCTGGTAATCAAGAAGGTTTAAGCTTTGTCAATACTGATTTAGTACAAAACGTAGACTTTTCAGCTGGTGGTTTTCAATCTAAATATGGAGATAAACTCTCATCTGTTTTAGATATAACTTATAGAAATCCTGTAGCATTTGGTTTAAGAACCGATTTAAGTTTGTTAGGTGGTAGTATAGCTGCCGAAACGGTTTCTAAAGACGGAAAGTTTTCTGGTATTGCTGGTGTACGTTACAGAGATAACAGCTTAATTCTTAATAATCTTGAAACCGAAGGTAATGTAGAGCCTGTTTTTGCTGATGCACAAACCTACTTGACTTACCGTTTTTCAGATAAGTTTCATTTAAATTTCCTTGGAAATATTTCGTTGAACAGATATAATTTTCAACCAGAAAACAGACAAACAAATTTTGGAACGCTTCAAGAACCAGTAGCTTTATTAGTGTTTTATGAAGGTAATGAAGAAGACGAATATCAAACTTATTTCGGAGCCTTAAAAGCTAATTATTTTGTTAATGACCAACTTACTTTAAAGTTTATTGGTTCTGCATACCATACTTTAGAGCAAGAACACTTCGATATCTTTGCTCAATATCGTCTAGGTGAAGTAAATACTAATATTGGAGATGAAAACCTAGGTGATGTTGAATTTAGTGAAGGTATTGGTTCGCAACTAACGCATGCTCGTAACGATTTAGATGCCTTTATAATTAATGCAGAACATCGAGGTGATTATAAGATTGATGAAGAATCTACAGTTGAATGGTCTGTAAAATACACACATGAAGACATTAGAGATCGACTAGTAGAGTATGAAATCATAGATTCGGCAGGTTTCTCAATTCGTCCACCAAATTTTAGTACACCTAACCTCCAACCATATGAACCTTTTGAAGGTCCGTTAACCGCTTTTGAAGATGTTAGAGCGCTTAATAAAGTAAAAATAAATAGAATACAAGCCTTTACTCAATATAGCAAACGTACAGAATGGGGAAACAATGAAGTATTTTATAATGCTGGTGTAAGAGTACATAATTGGACAGTTAGTGGTGATGGCTTAAAAAGTAATACGCAAACTGTATTTAGCCCAAGAGCACAATTTGCAATAAAACCAGATTGGGAAAAAGATATGCTCTTTAGAGTTGCAGGAGGTTTATACTATCAACCACCTTTTTATAGAGAATTAAGAGATTCTTCTGGTGTGGTACAACCAAAAGTTAAAGCTCAAAAATCATTTCATATTGTAGTTGGTAATGAATATAGCTTTAAAATTTGGGACAGACCTTTTAAACTTGTCACTGAAGCCTATTACAAAGGATTATCAAATGTAAACCCTTATACTTTAGAAAATGTAAGAATTCGTTACCGAGCTGACAATAGTGCCAAAGCCTATGCTTACGGTTTAGATATGCGCTTAAATGGAGAGTTTGTTCCTGGTACTGAATCTTGGTTTAGTTTTGGATACCTTAAAACAGAAGAAAACATTAATAATCGTGGCTACATTGCAAGACCAACAGATCAACGTTTAAAATTTGGTGCATTGTTTCAAGATTATGTGCCTAATATGCCAGACTTAAAAATGTATCTTAATTTAGTGTATAACACAGGTGTGCCAGGTGGTTCGCCAAGTTATGCAGACCCTTATGATTACCAAATAAGATTAAGAGATTATAGACGTGCAGATTTAGGAATACAATTAGAATTAGTAAACCCAACAAAAATCTATAAAGCCAACTGGAAAAAGAAATTTAGAGAACTCTCCCTCGGTTTTGAGATTTATAATATGTTCAATAACCAAAACTCTATTACCAATACTTGGGTAAGAGATGTCTACAGCAAACGTCAATATGCTATTCCTAACTATTTAACACCACGTGTATTTAATTTAAGATTGTCGGCAAGGTTTTAATTTTTTAGTGAAACTACCTAAATCCTCGTTGTAATGTCAATCTACATGTTATAAAATTTATAAATTTGTAACCGTCTAATTCACTTTAGGTTACCCTACTAAGCTATAGTTATAAATTTATTAAGCATGAAAACTACTTTCATTGCCTGCTTGATGTTATGTTTTAATATAGCTTCAGCACAACTTAGTGTTAGAAATAATGCCTATGTATTTGTTAACGATCAAGTCTTATTTGTTGAAGATGATGTTAACTTAGAAGAAACAACTGCCAAATTATATTTAAGAAGCGAAGCCCAATTATTACAAGGTACTGGCACAACAGGCAATTCCGGACAAGGAGAATTGAGTGTTTATCAAAACGGAAACGTTAATCAATGGGCTTATAATTATTGGTGTTCTCCTGTTGGAGGAATATTAGCAATCAACTCTGTTAATAATAATTTTAGAATTAACCAACTAGATGATCCACTATTAAGTACGCCAAGTTTAATAGACAGTAATGACAGTGCTTTTACAACTGGATACAATGGTACAACGAATCCATTAACAATATCTGATAGATGGTTATATTCGTTTGTATCTTCAGACCAATACAGCCAATGGATATATCTTGGCGATTCTGGCGATTTAGCACCTGGCTTAGGCTTTACCATGAAAGGGTCTGGAACTGCTTCTTTAGGAAGTACAGATTATGACTTTAGAGGAAAACCCAATAATGGTACTATAGCAAATCCTGTGGCTGCTGGTGATTTCACTTTAATTGGTAATCCTTACCCAAGCGCAATGGATTCAGCTGCTTTTGTACATGATCCACAAAACCAAGCTGCTATCACAGGTACGCTGTTTTATTGGGACCAAAGAGCAGATGATGCTTTTACACAATCTCATGTGTTACAAGATTATGTAGGTGGATATTCTGAATATACAATTAATGCTGCTGGTACAGTTATTACTACAGCACATGCTGTATTCTTTACTTATGATGAAAATGACAATATGTATTCTCTTCCGCCTGGGCCATCAGCTGCAGGAACTAAATTAGGAAGACGTTACATACCAATTGGTCAAGGTTTTATGGTAGAAGGAAGTACTGGAACTTCAGGAACTGTAAGAGCAAAAAACGCACATCGTGTTTATGAAAAAGAAGGAACCAATAGTCAGTTTTTTAGAACTAGTAATCCAGGTTTAAACTATCAAAATAATGGTTTGTCTGAAGTACCAGATGATTACAAGCGCTTTAGAGTTAATATAGATTTTACCGTTGGTGAAAGCCAGTACACAAGGCAAGTTGTACTTAATTTTCATGATAGTGCCACTATGGGATTTGATTATGGTTTAGAGCTATCAAGATCAGATAATTATGATTCTGATGCATACTTTACTTTAGATGGTAAAGCCTATTCTGGTCAGGCTTATGCTTTTGATGAAGCACTTACAATTCCTTTAGTTGTAGATATTGAAGAACAACAGCCTTTGCGTTTTAGAATTTTCGATATTCAGAATTTTGATGATTCTCAAGGTATTTATATACATGATATTGAAGATGATTTATATGTTGATTTAAGAACTCAGAATTATGACTTAAACATAGAACCTGGAAACTACACTAATCGTTTTGAAATTGTATTTACACCAGGTACAACTCTAAATATTGATGATTTTGAAGTCAGTGATCTAACCATCCATCAGGATAATAATATTCACCAATTATCGATTATCAATCCTAATGGATTAGATGTTAAAGCAATTGAAGTTTTTGATGTTGCTGGTAAGCGTATGTTAAATAACATTTACGATTCCGTATTGAATCGTTATCAATTATCAACCGTAGATTTAAGTGATGGAGTTTATATTGTTAATGTAACTTCCAATAACAATACTGTAAAATCTGAAAAGATTATTGTTAAACACTAACAAAATCCTTTAAAACATTTACTGTATAATCTATATCGTCTTTAGTTGTAAAAGCACTAAAAGAAAAACGCACTGAAGGATACTTTAATTTATCTTCGCTTAAGATAGCAGAAAGCACATGCGACTGTTGACTGCTACCACTTTGGCATGCACTACCTTTTGAGCAAGCAATACCTTTAAGATCTAGTTGAAATTGTAACATTGGTGCTTTTTCTGGCACTATAGGTAAACACACATTTACTAAAGTATAGGTACTGTTTGCATTATCCGTACAACCACCATTAAAACTTACATTTGGTAAAATTTCTTTTAACTGCTGAATAAAGTAAGATTTAATATTAGTGATGTGCTCTTTTTCAGCATCAATATTCTGATATGCTATCTTTAAAGCTTCATCCATACCAACAATGTTATGAATTGCCTCTGTACCAGCTCTATATCCTCTCTCCTGCTCGCCTCCAAAAATTAAAGGTTTTAAACCAGATTCTTTTCTAACGTAACAAAAACCAACACCTTTAGGACCATGAAATTTATGAGCACTCGCTGCAAAAAAATCGACAGGTATTTGCTGTAAGTCTAATTTAAAATGTCCAACAGATTGTACACAGTCTGAATGAAATAGCGCATTATAGTCTTTGCATAACTTTGCAGCACGTTCAATATCAAGAACATTTCCTATTTCATTATTAACATGCATTAAGCTTACTAAAGCATTGTCTGCATTTTGTAATAATTCTTCTAAATGCTGAAAATCTATCATTCCGCATGTATCAAGATTTACAAAACTCAATTTAACACCATATTCCTTTTGTAATTGCTCGGCAGTATGTAAAACTGCATGATGCTCTATTTTAGAAGTAATAATTTCTGTAACTCCTAGGTCTCTAACAGCACTACGTAATGCTAAATTATCGGCTTCAGTACCTCCAGAAGTAAACACAATCTCAGAAGCAGTAGCATTAAAATAACTCGCAATATTTTTTCGGCACTGCTCTAAAAGCGCCTTAGACGAGCGCCCAAAACTATGAGTAGAAGAGGCATTGCCAAAATTATCCTTTAGCACTTCTGTCATTCTTTCTATAACTTCTGGTCTAAGTGCAGTAGTAGCTGCATTGTCTAAATAAATTTGCTTCATGCTGCAAAAATATCGGAAATAAAATTATTTAGATAATGCTACGTTATAATTTTACAAATCCTTTATTTTTGTTCAAAATGAAAGCTTATGATGCGCCAATTTTATATACTATTTGCATTACTATTTTTAACTGCTTGCAATGATGGTGATGTTCTTACTGTAGATTTACAGTTTGACAAAGAACTGAGCATGTGTACTAACAATACAGAATCTTTTCTTATATACGATCTTAGAGAAGACCCAAGCGAATCACTTTCACTTATTATACCTCGTGGTAGCAATCAAGAGTATCCTTTTACTTTAGCCACAGAGACTAATGTACCAACAACATTTACTATAAATGCTTCTAGCAATAGGTTTATTTACAGAACTTACAATAGAGCTGTAGGAAATACTGAACTATGTGAAGCAATACCACCAGCTAATTTAACTATTACTGAAGATTATGAAGCAACTTCAGGAACAGCTCATGCTACTGTAGTAATAGAAGATGATGATGGTGATGGTGTCCCTAATGAGTTTGAGGGTATTTCTGGAGAGCCTAACGAAGAAGGTATTTATATGGACTCATTAGATACAGATGGTGATGGTTTTCCTAATTATATAGATGAAGATGATGATAATGACAATGTACCAACACGATTCGAAATAGATAATTCTGATGGTGATAATGATCCAACTACAAATCCTCTAAATTCTGACACAAATTCTGCTAATCCTGATAACATTCCTGATTACTTAGA
>NZ_JAOARH010000055.1 GCF_025210595.1 Winogradskyella sp. | reverse complement strand
CCATTACCTTTTTAGAAAAACAATTGGCTGTTTTAAAAGAAAAGAATAAAACATTACAGCAAACAAGTTAGATATATAATTTTAAGTCATCCTAAATAGATTGACAGTCATCAATAGATTATATTAAACCGTTGAAGTTAACTTCAACGGTTTTTTGTTGTTATTAAATACATTTCAGTTGAGGTTAAATATAGGTTAATGCTATAATCTTATCATGATACTCAATTGTATTTAGTTACAACTATTTTTAAAATTAAGATTATCAGATTTTAAATGCTATGACCGATTTGACATAAATCAAAACGCTTCATTTTTCAATTCAATAGCTTGCCTTTTGATTTAAATCAAAAGAAAAAACGTCACTTCATCTGACCTTTGTATCATATTAATTTCTTAAACAATTTACGATGAAAAAAATAATGATTTTTACGGCAGCTTTGATGATAAGCTTAACAACTTTTGCTCAAGATAAAAAGATTAAAGTTGGTGCCTTTGGAGCTATTCCAATTGGAGATACAAAAGATGTTTCTAAAACAGGGTTTGGTATTGATGCCTCTTACCTTTTTAAAGTGTCAGATAAGTTAGATGCTGGGTTTACCACTGGTGTTTCATTCTTTGGAGGTAAAAAAGTTACTGTAAATAATGAAGACAATACAACTAGTACTTATAAGTATAGTAATGCAAAGTATGTTCCTTTAACAGGTGCTATACGTTTTAATGCAACAGATAAGTTTTATATCGGAACAGATCTTGGTTACGCTATTGGTATAGGTGATAATGTAAAAGGTGGTTTTCATTATAAACCAAGAATTGGTTATCAAATTACAGATCGTTTAGGTATCAATACCTCTTTTACAGGACTTAAAGTAAAAGGAGGTACATGGAAAACACTCAACTTTGGAATAGAATTTTCTCTATAATATATTTAAGTTTAATTGAAAGCCAGAGTCTTGCTCTGGCTTTTTGCACGTAATAAATATAATAATTATGACAGCACACCAATATTCAATTAAAGCCATTTTTAAGCGGTTTAAATGGAAAATATCCATTACATTTTCTATGCTCGTGTTAGAAAATCTTTTTAAGGTACTTCAACCCTTAGTTTTGGGTATAGCTATTAACGATTTAATTAATCAAAAAAACGATGGATTATGGCTGTTTTGTCTACTATATGCCGCAGGTTTTTTTATTGGTGTTATTAGACGCTATTACGATACAAGAGCGTATACTTCTATTTATACAATTGTAGCTTCAGAAGTGGTTGCTATTCAAAATCAAAAGCAAATTTCTGTTTCAACAATTGCAGCTAGAAGTGCTTTAATTAAAGAGCTTGTAGATTTTTTTGAACACGATATTACACAAGCATTTGCATCACTAATGAGTGTTATTGGTGCATTAATAATGTTAGCATTATTTGACTGGTGGATATTTGGAGCTTGTTTAATAACCATTCTACTTATTTTTATTATTTATACTCTTAGTAATAAAAAAATCTACAGCTTTAATATTGGTTTAAATGATGAATTAGAACATCGTGTTAATGTACTAGAAACTAGAGCGCAGTTGGGCATTGTAAAACACTTTAGAAATATAGCTAAATGGATGGTCAAAATGTCTGATTTAGAAACTTTAAATTTTGGAATTATTGAAATCATTCTTTTTGTACTCGCTATTTTTGCGCTCTACGTTTCTGCGAGTGCACCAGAAGCAACAGCTGGAAGCATTTTTTCTATTGTAACCTATATTTTAGAATTTTCTAATGGTATTTTTATGCTACCATTAGTATTTCAACAACTTATTAGACTGCAAGAAATAAGTTCACGATTAAAATCTATTTAAATGAAAAAATGGAAAACTTCATTGGCTTTAGTTTTAATGGCAATTGCTATCTATTTTAATTGGGGTTGGTTTTGGGCCGCGTTTATTATGTTGGGATTAATTCATGTTATTAGAAGTGGTGAAATCCATTTTGTTGAAGCTGTTAAAAGGTTAGAAACACCAAGGTTGTATTGGTTTATGGTAGTGATTTGGTCATTATTAGCGCTCTATTCTATTTTAAGTTATTTAAGTATTTTAACTTAGGTTAAATATTATATATTCTATGTGTAACAAGTAGTTGATGAGGTGTTTGTAATTGTCTTTGTTTTTTTTGATGCATGTCAAAAATGTTAACCCTATAAAAATAAATCTTTGCAAAACAAAATATTAACGATATGAGCAGAACAAGAACTTTAATATACACCCTTGCTATTATTGCTACGCTAATAGGAATTCCTCATTATGTAGCAGAAAATTTTAGTCTTCCAGAATATACTCAAGAAGCAGTAGATACTTTTTTTTACATCTTTAATGACTTAAGTGTTTTATACATTATTGTACCGTTTTTTATACTTGAGCTTATTCGTTATTTCGTAATGAAAAAATTAAGTAAAAATTTGGCATTAGATTCAGTTGCCAATCTTTTAACGGTAGGGTTCTTTACTGTTATAAACTATATTTTAGGAATTTTATTTGCGACTAAATTATACGTTTTGGCATCAGTATATAGTATTTTACCAGAGCTTCCTTTGACTTGGGTAACTGTTGTGTCATGTATTTTATTAGCCGATTTCCTTTACTATTGGGAACACCGATTAATGCACGAAATGGGTGCTGGTTGGGTAACACATACAGTACATCATAGTTCTGAACATTTTAATATGTCTGTAGCTTATCGTTTTGGACCGTTAGATGGATTTTTTCCACTTTTCTTTTCTATTCCTGCTGTACTAATGGGATTTAATCCATTCTTATTGCTAGCTGCAGAATTGTTTGTGCAAACTTTTCAGGCAGTTTTGCACACAGAAATCATTGGAAAATTGTTTAAGCCTATAGAATACATTTTTAATACACCATCGCATCACAGAGTACATCATGGGTCTAACCGCCAGTATTGGGATAAAAACTATGCAGGGATTCTTATTGTTTGGGATCGTCTTTTAAAAACTTTTGAACCAGAGGTAGAGAAAGTACGTTATGGAATTTCTGAACCAATTAACAGCGTAAATCCAATTGTTGTATTTTTTCATGGTGTAACAAGATTTTACAAAAAATTAAAGCACACCAAAGGTTTTAGTAATAAATTATTGTCTTTTGTTAAAGCACCACATTGGATGCCAGAAGGACAAACTTATCCTCCTCAAACTTCTGATGATAAATAAATTATAAAGATTAAAAATGAAAACAGCAGACACGATATTTAAAATATTAGGATATGTTATTATTCTTGGTGGACTAGCTTTGTTAACGTATTATGCAGTTTATCCTTCAGAAATGTATACCGGATCAGAATATGAATATTTTTCAGATACAGAAGAATCAGAATACAAGACCGAGACAACAAATAAAACACCGCAAGAAGAAACAAAACAGGTAGCCGTTGAAAACCCAAAGAAAGAAGCGCAAACGCTAGCTGGTCAATGGAAAGTTACCTACAATGCCCAAAATCTTAAAGGTGCAGTTGTTTATAAGATAAAAAAAGAAGGAAAGAAGCTTACTGCTTATACCTATGAGATGCAAGATGAAAATGGTTATGGTCAAAAAACATCTATCGAGAAAGCGCTTACTATAAATGCATTTAAAGGAAAAAATGCTAATGGTATCTATAAATTAGAATATGAAGGTAAGACATACGATGTGCCTTGTAAGATAATATTAATAGATGCAAATACATTTAAGTTAAGTTACGATTATTATGGCTACAGCGATACTGAAACTTGGAAACGCGTTTTGTAGTTGCTATAATTGAAAAGAAAGTGTTTAAATAGGTTAAATATTTATATTTATAAGCTTTATTATTTTTTGATATAAATAACCATTTATAATAAAACAAAACAATACATTTTGATGAAGATTTATTAAGTTGCTCATCAAGTCAAAATAGTTATTCTACTTGAGTGTTTTTTATAAGAAATGTATAATTTCAATTCGGTTTTAGATAGTTTATAGAATTAAAGAATTGTAAGATTATATCAAAACTTCATATTTAATTTTTTTTATAAGAAACTGCGACAATCCCTTTAAAAATCAACGACACAAATTGTTTTCGTTTTTGATTTAAGTCAAAGTAAAACACCTTTTTTTGAAAGACATTTGTATTATAAATTACAAACTATAATACAAAAACTATGAAAGCAAGTTTTTATTTTCCAATACTACTAATAGCACTAATATTTAGTAGCTGTACAAAAGACGAAATACGCGTATCTAATAGAGATCGTAATATGCGTTTACAAGAAGTTCATGAAATTGTATCTGATGTTGAAGATTTAATTGAAGATTTAGATAACGTTTCTGGTGATGAGATTGATTCTAATACTAACTATTGTGGTAGTTATATGATTGAATACACACCATCTATAAAAAAGGTAACTTTTAGATTTGGTAGAAATGGTTGTCAAACTTCAGATGGTAAAAAATTAAAAGGAACAATGATTCTTTTATATCAATTAAATACAACCTTAAATTATGTAAAAATGATTGATGTGTCCTTTGTCAATTTTTCAATAAACAACATTAAGGTTGAAGGTTTTGAAAAACGAAACTTATTACCTGGTGCCATACCAGAACTTCATACTACTACTGATGTAAGAATCATTTGGGAAGATAATACTGATGCTATTTATGATGGAGAGAAAGTAAGCAAAAAAGTAGCTGGCGCAAACACTAATAATCCTAATGATGATGAATATTTAGTTACTGGAGATTTAGAACTTAAACTTAGAAATAATGATGAGTTTGATGTACTTGTTATTAACCCTTTAAAACGAAAAAGAACTTGTGAAATTTATGTGTCTGGTAAACTAAAAATCACTTCAGAAAATGAAGAAGATGCATTTTTAGATTATGGAGATGGTAATTGTGATAACCAAGCCATTTATACAAATCCTGATGGTACCATCGAAACAATAACAGTTGAAGAAAACATTTTATAACCTAAATAATAAATTAACATGAAAACTTTAAAATTAACCTT
>NZ_JAOARH010000054.1 GCF_025210595.1 Winogradskyella sp. | reverse complement strand
TTAGAAAAAGTATTAGATGTTATATGAACGTTTATAAAGTAAAGTATAGTTACATTATTTGTTTTGTTCTGCTATGTGCTTGCAAACAAAACCCAAAAACGCCACCACCTAAAGTTTCAGAAACAGAAACTTCAGTACAGGTAGATAGTGTGGAGGAGAAGACTTCAGAAGCACAAGACACAATAGCAGAACAATCAAAACCCATCGATATTACACGTTTTAATGTTGCTATTGCGCAAACCAAAACCAAACCGTTACCACAAATCGAAACTACAAATTTCGATAGTTTTAATGAACCCGAAGATTACGATGAGGTTGATGTGCAACTGTTTCAACTCGAAAGTATTTATCCCAATTTTCATAAAGACACCCATAATTTCAAAGCCATTTCTAAGTACAAACTGGCGATTTCAGAAGCCTTCCATTCTGTAATTATCACCATTAAAAAGGGTGATAACGAAATGGAAACGATATTGATTAACTACGATAAAGATGGACAAATTATTAGTCATATTGTAGTGGCTTACGACGAAATTGCAGAGGGCATGTCGCAAATCGTTTCACGAATTAACAACTACGAAATCATAAAGCACAACATATTTTGGGCAGAGAAAAAACAAATTGAAGAAGAAAATTATAGCATAATGGCTGATGGTACTATTGAGCACAATGGATCAGAAGATATTCAAGAAACTGTTGAGAATTATGTGTTAATAAACAATGTGTTAACCGATTTAAAACTCAAATGGGTACAAATTAAAACCGATTTAATTGTAGTAGCAGAAAACCCAAACAATTATCGCGAAGCCATTATTGTAATTCCTAGAATTATGGAAGAAGGTGAGCAGTATTTTGCTTTGAGTAGTTATATTGTGGTAGCTGATTATAGTTCGGGTAATATTTTGCATACCTATTTTGAAAGCTATCAAACCAACGGTTGGGTGTCTGATGCGCTGAGATTAGATGAGATTAAAATAGATCCAGATAGCTATAAGCTTAACGATTCTACCTTAGCATTTGGCGTTCGTGTTAGCTATTTTGGGCCGTCTAAAGTTAATCCATATTATAGACAAGATTTGAGTTTGTTTATAAAAGAGGGCAAAAAGCTGAAAAATATGCTTCCTAATTTTGCGGTTGAAGACAGCGGAGGTGAAGTAAACGATGCTTGCGAAAGCGAAATCATAAACAACTCTAAAGAATTTATTATTTCTGAAGAAAACACCAATGGCTTTTTTGATATTAATGTAATTGAACGTATTACTGAAACAACCACATTTATTAACGATAATGGAGATTGCAACGAAAAAAACGTTGATTACACCAAATCACGACTTTTAAAATTTAATGGTAAAACCTACACTTTAGATACTTTGATTAATGAACCCTTACGATTTTATTTAAAAGATAATGTGCCAGACCATGCGCATATTTTTACCGAGCCGAATGGTAAAGTCTTGTATGGTCTCGCTCAAGAGAGTGATTATATACTAACAGTTGATGCATTTGAAGACGATTGGTTTCGCGTAATAAAATTAGACGAACTTGATGCTGAAGCTATCGATTTACCTCGAGGCTATGGTTATATACATCGTTCAGCTCTAGCAGCCTCAACCCAAACCAAAGTTACACTATTAGACCAACCTAAAACAGGGAGATCTTTAGGAACAATCGCGAAAGAAACTCAAGTTAACATTTTAGCGTTGCATAAAAATTGGGTAAAAATTGAGTACAATGGTTTAACAGGTTGGACAGAAGCCAAATGGCTTTGTGGTAATCTTGTAACGACTTGTCCCTGAATACAAAAAGCTTAACTATGAAAGAAATAGTAGTACTACTTATTATTAGTATAACACTAAGCTGCAATGCACAACACAAAAAACCATCAGATTTTATTCCTGAAGGATATGTACTATATGAAAAACACTTTGGTGACTTAAACAATGATAAACAAGACGATTATGTGCTTATTATTAAAGGTACAGCCAAAGAAAATATAGTTGTAGATAACTATAATAGAACTGTTGATAGAAATAGGAGAGGCATTATTGTTTTATTTAAAATAGGTAACAGCTATAAACTTGCAGATTACAATTACAATTGTTTTTCATCAAAGCATGAAGATGGAGGTGGTTATTATCCACCGCAACTTTTTATTGAATTCGAAGAAGGAAACCTAAAAATACTCTACCGTCATGGTAAATATGGCTTTTGGAGTTATATGTTTAGATATCAGCATGCTAATTTTGAGCTAATAAAGTACGAGGCAACTAGTAGTCGAGGACCAATAACATTAAAGGAAACAAGCATTGATTTTGTAACAAAACAAAAAATCGTCAGAGAGAACACTAATGACGATGCCGAAAGTGATGAAGAAGTGTTTAAAGAAACACAAACTCATATTAAAATAGACGCGCTGATTAAAATTTCTGACATTACAGATTTTGATGAACGTCCAATTTTAAATAGTTTTTAAGTGTTTTAAAACCTCACAGGTTTTTAAAACCTGTGAGGTCTCTATACTTTTATAGTCATTTTAAAATTATTTAAAATCAGTGCTATCGACAAATAAATTAAGAAACTTAATAACGGAAGACTAATAACAAGTTTATGATATCAAAAACACCAGAACCACCATATTATGCTGTGATTTTTAGTTCTGTAAATACTGAAAACGTCGAAGATTATTCTAATATGGCAGAACGAATGGTTGAATTGGCAAGAGAGCAAAACGGATTTCTTGGAGTTGAAAGTGCTAGAAATGAACTAGGAATTACGGTATCCTATTGGAAGGATTTAGACGCGATTAAAAGATGGAAAGAAAATACGGAACATACCATAGCAAGAGAAAGAGGTAGGAAAGAATGGTATCAGTCTTTTAAAACTAGAATAGCAAAAGTTGAGCGAGATTATGAGTTTGAAAAATCCTAATTATTGTTAATGAAAAAGGAAAACGTTATAATCACAGGAATTAATAGAGGACTAGGAAAGGAGTTATTTCAACTTTTTATATCAGAGGGTTATACAGTATATGGAATTTTAAGAAATACATTAGAAGCTGAAAATCTAAAAGACAAACTTCCTAAAAACGGAAAAATAATTTTAGCTGATTTATCATTGGATGAATCAATTACTACCATTCAAAAAGCTATTGGTGAACAACCTGTTGGTTTATTGATTAATAATGCAGGAATTGGAGGGCTTTCGTATTTAATTGAAGAAATTGAATCAAATGAAATCAATAAACTTTTTAATATTCATTGCCTTGGAGTTTTCAGAACAGTAAAGGCAGTCAAAGCAAATCTACTAAAAGCTAAAGAGCCAATTGTATTAAATCTTAATAGTAGATTAGGTTCAATGACAAGACAAAGTAGTGGAACTTATAATGATATAACAGTTAGCTATTCATATAGAATAGCAAAAGCAGCTCAAAACATGTTGACTCTTTGTTTACGAAAAGAGTTCAAAGAAAATATAAAATTTATAAGTATTCATCCTGGTAAAATGAAAACTGACATTGCTCAAATAGATGCTGATATAGAACCAAAAGTTACCGCCAAAAAAGTTCTCAAATATTTTGAGAATAAAACGTTTAAAGAAGAAAACGGAATAATTGAATTAGATAAACAAGTGATAGAATGGTAAAGGTTGTTCATAAATTAAAGCTTTTATTAAATTAGTTGTAAATCATTTTTTAACTTCAATCCAAAACAATTTGGATTAAATCTGTAATAAAAACTTAGGCTTAATTTGCCTTTTCATAAGCTTCTTTCATCCACTCAATTAATTCATTGTCAACGTCGTCAGTTGAAGTAAGTTGTATGCGATGAGTACACATTGTACCAAAAGGGCCAGAATTACCAAGACGATCTGTTGTAGGTTTGTCTTTTAATTTTAATCCTAAGTCTATTCGTGTTTTTGTTGCTGGTTTTATAAGTGCAAATTGACGCTTTCTTATAATGCTTACGCTTCCTTTTTTGGGAGCTATAGTAACATCATCACCAAAACCTTTTAAAATAGGAAGTAGCTTTTCGTAAATAGGGAACAAGCTTTCTTTACCTTTATATTGATTGGTAACTAAATCTTCATCAGAATGATTTTCTTCTTTAGAAAGTGTTACAATAGTATTTGCAAAACCGTGAGTAACACCATGTTCTTTTTTAAGAAAATTGACTCCTTCAGAATGTTTTGTAAACGCTTTTTCTTTTAATATCTTCTTCCATTCATCTAATGATTTACCAGTTTTCTCTGGCATGTTATTAATCATGGTTTGTAGTGCGTCACTCATAGTTTTTATTTTTTTATTTCGGTTTAAGCGTATTAACATAAGCAAAGCTTTGTTCAAAATAGCTAACCATAAGTTTTTTGTCTGTCCAAAGCGATTCTGGTACTAAAACATAGTCTTTCATTTTAGCACCATAAGAATAATAATGGCCAGTATTATATTTGTTCATAAACTCAGCGGCTTCCTCCTTTGGTAAACGAATACCAATTTCAGCATCTTTATTGAGTAAAGTAAACATGTAACCGTTAGATGAGGTGTAGATCATCTTTTTGCCTTTGCGGTCAAAACCACTACAGGCTTCTGTAATATCATCGTAAATTTTTAATGCATCGTCCCAAGTCATAATAACTATATATGTTGATCTACTAAAATAGCATTTCCATCTGGATCTAAAACTACAAAACTAGCAGGTCCTGTTGTAGATTCATCAGCTTCATGTTCAAATACAACAGCTTTAGATTTTAAATACTTTTGAATGTCTCTAACATCATCATATTGTTTTAGTGTGTTAGCATCTTGATCCCAACCTGGATTAAAGGTAAGGATATTGTTCTCAAACATACCTTGAAATAAACCAATTAAAGAAGTTTCGTTTTTCATAATAAGGTAGTTCTTATCTAAATCTCCTGCAAAAACAGAAAACCCTAAGTTTTCATAAAATACTTTTGAGGCATTAATGTCCTTTACTGCGAGACTAACTGAAAAAGCGCCTAGTTTCATAATATAATGTTTTGTTAGTTTTTTAAATATAAATTATCATTAGTTAATTTGAAGGTCTGGTTTTTTTAAAAAAATCGTGCCTAGAACGTTAATGTTCTAGATTTCTCGGCAGCTCTCCTAAACGTAGTCAAAGTTTGAAATTTCCATAATTAAAAATTTCACTCTAACTGACAAAAGGTTAAAGTTCATATGCATTATTGTTTACAAAGAAAATAGAGTTTACCAAGAATAATTTCCCGTTTTCCCAAAAGCTTCTAAACAAAGTATTATCTACAAAATAGATATAACTACCACTACCTTTACGCTCTTCACCAAATACTAAGGTGTGGTTGAGATTTTTAAGTGCAGCTTTACCAGCAAAGCCAGAGAAAACCTTTGTGTTGTCTAAATGTGCAACGTTGTAGCCACTGTCTAAAATATCGTAAGCTGAACTTCCTAATTTTAACGTGAAATAATCCTTACTATAACCAAAAGCCATAGGATGCGTATTGTCTACTTTAGTTTTAAAAATAGCACCAGTAATTAGGTTGTTGCTGTACTCACGTTCGCGCTCAGCATAAGGCGTTAAATTATCATCATTACCGTTGTTTTCAGTATCCTTATACTTAAGAGAAAATCCGTTTTTACCAGCAAAACTTCGTAAAGCACCATCTATAGCAATAACTTTTCCGCCAGAGCGTACCCAATCATTAAGTTTTTTCATGTTGTCTTCGTTGAGAACACTACCATAATATCCATTAGGTATAATAAGCACATTGTACTTACTCAGACGTGTTCTACTTAAATCATCTGTGTTAATAGATGTTAATGGATAATGCAATTGTTGCTCAAAGAAATGCCATATTTCACCATAGCTTAATGATGATGTGCCTTCACCTGAGAGTACAGCCACTTTTGGTTTGTTGATTAATTTTATATCTGGCGAACCAATATCTGGTATGGTTTGCGAAAATCCAGATTTGATCTGCGTTAAATTTTGTCTGTGGTTTTGAGCAATTTTATTTAAAGAGCTAACAAATTCTTTAATGTGTTTATTGTCTCCTTTAGTAATCACAAGCGAACCACGCTCAAAATAAGAATCATTAGATTTAAATGGTTTTTCTGTGAATCTTACTTTGAAGTTGCGTTTTAATAACTCTGCTAAAAATTGAGCGTCTTCAAGAGAGTTCCATTTACTCACATAGCCGTAAGCATCCTTTAACACTTGTAATATTTTGCGTTCGGCTAATTTACTACTGTTTACCTTTTTTGTACTGGCAATAGCATCCAATCCATATGCATAAGGTACAGACCAAGCCGTAATATCGTAGGTTAATGAATCGCTTAGCTTTGCATTAGGTTCAAATAAAACCTTAACCATTTTACCCTTAGGTTGATTGGTGTGTACAACCACAGCATTGTTATCTACAGCCATGCTACCTTGTTGACCAGTGGCATAATTATAACCAGTTACTTTAGAGTCACTAGCATTTTCAAAAGCAATATTATGCTTGTCTAAAAGATTTTTTAGACTATTTAAATTATCTACATTACCTTTTACGACGTAGCTTTTGTATTTTAAGTTGTCATTTTTGAAGAATTTAGCAAATTCAGAATTTAATTGCTTTGCATTTTTTGAAGCAATTTCAACAGTTGAAATTCCGGTAACTGTATGATGCGTTAATCTATCAATAAGTGTTAGCACTTTGCCTTCATCATTTAAAATCCCTAAGCCAGCCATGCCATGTCCACCTTGCTCGTAGGTCATACCAATAGCTCCCATATAAGTAGGATAGGTGTCACCATAACTCGGATAGAATAAATCGAAGCGTTCTCTGGTAAAAAACAACCAACCTTCAGCATCAAAATATTTAGCATGGTTTTTTCCTATTTGCGTTTGAAAATCGCGTTGCCAATCACTAATAATTTCATGAAAAGGTTCAGCTGCAGGTGCAAAATAATAAGGTTCATTTGGCCCTTGCTCATGAAAATCTACATGAATATGTGGCATCCATTTATTGTATGCTTGTAATCGGGTTGCACTCTCTATTTGTGTTGCCCAAGCCCAATCTCTGTTTAAATCAAATAAGTAGTGATTTGGACGTCCTCCTGGCCATGGTTCGTTGTGTTCACTGGCTTGTTGATCAATATCATAAGGTTGACTCGCGGTTTCGTTATACCAATTAACATAACGATCGCGACCATCAGGATTTATACAAGGATCAATAATAACTATGGTGTTCTCTAGTAAATCTTTTCTTTCGGTTAAAAGCTTATAAAGCGTTAGCATTGCGGCTTCTGTACTAGAGGCTTCATTACCATGTACATTATAACTTAACCATACAATAGCAATATCGTTATTCTGGTTTGTTAGTGTAGTGGAACTGCCTTCTTGTAAACCAGTGTTTTTTAAATTATTTTCTCTAATGGTTTCGAGATTTTTAATGTTTTCTTCAGAAGATATATAAGCTAAATACAAAGGCCTTCTCTCGTTTGTTGTACCATACTGTTCTAATTTTACCTGATTAGGAACTACAGAAGCAACTGCTTTAAAATAATCTATAACCTGATGATGACGACTAAACTGTGTACCAATGTCGTAGCCTAGAAATTGACTTGGAGTTTCAATGGATTGTGCAGCAATGCTTGGTAAAGCCACTACAGTAATAAAAAAAACACAAAATAAATGGCGCATAGTGAGTTGGTTTTATTTCAAAAGTACATGAATTTTTTTATTTGGTTTTTAGTTTCAATTTCAGCCTCGATTTAAACTTCAAGATGAGAATACTTCGTCTAATTGCATTACGCTCGCAATGACATTACGGTTGACGATTTACAAATCAACGACTACACAAATCAATGCTTAAACAATTACACAACTAAAACAACTTTTGAATTAACTTAAAATTAGCAGTTAAAATTACCACTTGCCGTATATTTATGCCTTCATAACATTTTTATATGCCAACGGACTGTATTTCTTTTAGAGCAACTAATTATTT
>NZ_JAOARH010000053.1 GCF_025210595.1 Winogradskyella sp. | reverse complement strand
TTAGTACAATTTTAGGATAAAACCTAAGGTAGTTAATAATCCATTCCCTTCCCTCAACGTAGCGTTAATCGTTACAATATTGTATTGACTATATTATTTAACCCTAAATTGATACTTATGAAAACCCTAAAAATTACTTTGACTTTAATTGCAATTACTATGTTAACTGTGTCTAGTGTACAATCTGATGAGGTTGTAAATAATGATCCAACATTAAAAGAAAGTTCTACTCATATTAATTTATTAGCTCACAAAAAATCAAAAATAAAAGCTCCTAATCAAAGTTAAGATTAAAAGATAATATTATCATATAACACAATAAGCCCTTGTTTTTATGCAAGGGCTTATTGTGTTATATGATAATATTTGAGGTGAAGAATATATTTTATCTTAAATTTGATTAAACATACATAATTTAAGTATTGAAATCAATTCTCTTAATAGTTATTTTTCTTATGCAGGTTGCTTATTCTCAGTCGATTGACGAGAGTGTTGAGCAGGATAGTATCATTAAATTTCTTCATTATTCTCAGATTGAAGATTATTCAGATTCTGAGCAATTTATGTTTTTAATTAAGGCGAATTTATTAGCAAAGGAATTGAGTAATGATTCAATTCAATTAGTTGTTCAAAAAAAAATCCGAAATTATTATTTTGATAATGAAGATTTTAAAAATTATATAATTAGCAATCATCATATAAAAGCACTGGCTGAACGATGTAAAGACTCAAATTCTTTGGCTCATGCATATAATGCTCTTGGCTATGCATTTTTTTTGAACGACAAAAAAGATAGCTCATATTATTATTATTCTAAAGCAGTTAAGGCTTTTGACGCGATTGATGAATATGTTAATTTGTCTTATGCTTTAGGAAGTCTGTCTAAGCTACAATTAGATGGAAAGGATTACTATGGTGCCGGTGAAAATGCTGTTAAGGCATTAAGACTACTTGATGGTGTTAAAGAAACGAATGACATTCAGGATCAAAAATGGATTTTGTACAATTCTTTAGCTAGTATATCTGATGATTTAGATGATAATGAACAAGCCTTAGAATATCATGAACAAGCTTATGATATTTCTAAAAGAATGGAGAATGATTTTAATAATGGTATTTATACTTTGAATAATATAGCTTTTGTTAAAAGAAAACAAGGTAAATATAAAGAGGCAGTCAAGATCTTTACAGAAGTGTTAAATGAGAAAAATCTTTATGAGAATGACCCTTCTTTTTATGCATTAATTCTAGAAAATTTAGCATATACAAACTTCTTAGATGGTTCTTATAATGAAAATGAGATATTAAGTAAGTTTCAACGCTCATATATTATTGCTGATAGTATTAATGATGATAATACAAAAATGGGAACAGCAATAAGCATGGCAAAATTCTTTAAAGCAGTTAATAAAAATGAGAATGCTTTAATAAAAGCTAAAGAAGCGTATGGTTTAGCTAAGAATTTAAAATCAAATGAAATCCGTCTAGAATCGTTATTGTTACTATCAAAATTAGATAAAGAAGAATCTATAATATATTTAAAAGAGCATATACAAGTTTCAGATAGTTTGTTAAAAGTTGAACGAAGAGTAAGAAATAAACATGCAAGAATAGAATTAGAAACTGATCAACTCGAAGCAGAGAACGAGCAAATGTCTAGAGAAAACCTTTATTTACTTATTTTATCAAGTGGATTGTTGCTTACAGCAGTTTTGATTTATTTAGTTATTTCTCAGAGAGCTAAAAACAGAAAACTTAAACTTATTAAAGTACAACAAAAAGCCAATGAGGATATTTATAACTTAATGTTAAATCAACAAAATAAAGTTGATGAGGCGAGAACACAAGAAAAGAAACGTATTTCAGAAGAATTGCATGATGGTGTTCTTGGAAGACTTTTTGGTACACGTCTTAGTCTAGATAGCATAAATTTCAATGAAGGTAAAGAGGCTATGTTGTCTAGAGCAAATTACATAGGTCAATTAAAAATTATTGAAGAAGATATACGCAAAATATCTCATGAGTTAAATACAGATTTTGTGTCTGGTGCTGGTTTTATGGATATAGTTTCAGAACTTGTAGAGAGCCAAGCTAAAGCTTATGGATTAAAATACAGCTTTAACTTTACAGACGATATTAGTTGGGATTCAGTGCCCAATAAAACTAAAATCAACATTTACAGAGTTATACAAGAATCCATGCAAAATATCTATAAACACGCTAAAGCTAGTGTCATAAAAATTAGTATTTCATTAGAAAAAAGCGTAATTTGCTTGAACATCATCGATGATGGAGAGGGATTTGATGCATCGAAGAGCAAAAAAGGTATTGGTTTAAAAAACATGACTTCTCGAGTTGAAGAGATTAATGGAGAAATCATTTTCACCTCTCAATCTGGCAATGGTACAACAGTAAATGTTAAGATTCCTTACGTAAACCAATCGACATGAAATTAATCATAAAACAACTTAACTTTGATTAAATGTTTTATGGAAAATTCCGTCTGTCTATAATATTTTGAATAAAAACAGATGAAAGATATTAACATCTTAATGGTAGATGATCATCCAATAATAATTGAGGGCTACCAAAATGTGTTAATGGCAACAAAAGATGAAGATCAAACCTTGCTAATTGACACAGCCAATAATTGTGACACAGCGCAATTAATGATTAATAGAGCATCTAAAGCTACACCTTATGATGTTTGTTTTTTTGATATAAGTTTACCAGCATCAGAGGACGGTAAATATGCATCAGGTGAAGATTTAGCGCTTTTGGCAAAAGAAGTATTGCCAAATGCTAAAATTATAATTCTAACAATGTTTAATGAATCTTTTAGAATTCATAATATTATTAAAGAGATAAATCCAGATGGTTTTCTTATAAAGAGTGATCTTACCTCTGTAGAGTTAGCAGATGCATTTCAGCAAATTATTAAATATCCACCTTATTACAGTAGCACTGTAAGTAATTATGTAAAAAAAACTTTTACTAGCGAGATATATGTAGATGATGTTAATAGAAAAATTTTACATCTTTTATCTCAAGGGATAAAAACAAAAAGTTTGTGTGAATACATTCCGCTTTCAACCAGTGCTATTGAAAAACGAAAAAAACAGCTTAAATTATTGTTTTCTGTTACTGATGGAAAAGATGAAACTTTGCTTCATGAAGCAAGAGATAAAGGCTATTTATAAAAAAATATAATAAAAGTTGTACTTTTTAAGCTTTGAAAACACGCTTCAATCCATTGTTATTGTTGAGAATTACGGTTTTCCCACACCAAGTCGGTGGTTTTACCGCAACAAAAATTTAAAGGAGTACCATACTTTTACGTCAAGTCAACAAGAATTAATTAATCCCTCTTAAGTAATTGTTGAGTTAATAGCAAGATAATGACCTAGTTACTGTTTCAGTGACTAGGTTTTTTCTTTATTGTTATAAGACTAAAACCAACTCGAATTATGTTCAGAAAGCTTAGCAATAAAAAAGCCTAAAAAAATAATAGCGACGATAAACTTTAAAAACGTAGAGGCTATAAAACCTAAAAAAGACCCAAAAGCCGCTTTTAGTGCTTTTTTCATATCATTTCTGTGAATCATTTCTCCGACTAAAGCACCAACAAAAGGACCAATAATTATTCCAAAAGGAATAGGTGTAATTAAACCAATAACTAAACCTAATGTAGTACCTATCACACCAGCTTTACTTCCGCCAAAGCGTTTTGTGCCTATAGCTGGGATAAAATAATCTAAAACATATATTAATATAGCCACTAAGAGTGTTACAATTAATAACGTTTGGCTTAATTCTACACCTTCAGTAAAATGAAGTACTAAAAGACCAGCCCAACTAGTTAGTGGCCCAGGAATAACAGGTAAAAAACTGCCTAAAATCCCTAACAGCATTAAGATAAGCGCTAGTGTTACTAAGAAGACTTCCATGTAAATAGTTTAAAGTCAATAGATAAGACGTTTTAAGTTTGTTTTAGTTACATTTTTAACTAAAAATTTAGTTCAACTAAATATTTAGTTATATTTGTTTTAAGATTCTTTAATTAGGTTTTATGATCTAAACTGTTTTTTAGGATCTATTGTAAGCAAGTTTAACTAAAGAAATAAATGCATATGAAACAATTAACTAAAGCTGAAGAAGAGATTATGCAAGCACTTTGGCAACTTAAAAAAGCCAATGTGAAATCAATAATAG
>NZ_JAOARH010000052.1 GCF_025210595.1 Winogradskyella sp. | reverse complement strand
TTCACCAGCTGTATGAGCTGCTGTTAAATCTATAATAGGAGATTCTGCCGCAATAGAATCATCACTTCCGCTTCCAGCATCATCATCATCAAAAGCGAAATTTGAAGTTGCAGTTGGGTCTGCCTCAAATGCTGTGGGATCCGTATCATAAGTTCCAGTAACAGACCAAGCTGCATTAGGCCAACCAGCATTTTGATTTAATGTCTGTGCAAAACTCATTAGTGAACTTAGCAAGAACATTACTACAAAAAAATTAATTGTATTTTTTTTCATTTAAACATATATTTTATTATTACCTACCAAAAATATGGTAATCATTTTTAATGCTATTATCGATTGAGCATAAACCGATTAAAAGCAAAAAACATCGTCAAAAAGATAGCGATGTTTTATTTCCCCATATAAGAAATTAACAAAAAAAAACAATACAAAACCCTAACAATCAGTCTTTTAGATAATTTTATTTTTTTACTAATTTAATTACTGTAGTTAAATCATTCTCTAATTTTAAATTACAAAAATATACGCCTGTTTCAAAACTATCGATATTAATATTAGCGTTTTCATTATTTACATGATTAGTAAGCATTATCTTACCTAAGACATCAAAAATCTTGTAACTCAGAATTTTAACTGATGATTTAATATTTACAACTTCATTTATTGGATTATTAAAAAACACTTTAGGCAAATTTTTATATTCTAAAACTGATAAAGTTGAACTTTCTACAATACTAATGGTTTGATTGACCGGTACATTAAATAAAACATCTTCAATTCCACTTAACCACTTTACTTTTACATAATCTATTACTGTATTTTGTCCTACACCAAAAAATTCTGTTCCTGAATTTTGAGACAAATAGCCTTCTCCTAAGTGTGTGTAGCGGTATTGTTTCTCACCATCAATTGATATTTCAATAAACGAGCCAATGCCTTGCCTATTGCTTTCAGTTCCTTCAAGCTCAACCTTTAGCCAATTATTAATATCAGAAGTATTATTTTTCCATAAAAAAATGTTGCTATGGTTAATATTATTTACAGCTATTTCGGGATAACCATCATTATTTAAGTCGCCTATTGCGTTACCATAACTATTAGCAAAGTCATTTGGTACAGCTGCATTATTTAAACTAAAAGTACCATCATTATTATTTTCGTAAAATGCTGATGACAACAGATTTGAACCACTTCCATTACTTCCACTACTAACATATAAATCTAGATTTGCATCATTATCTGCATCTAGAAAAACAGCTCCCCAACCAACACTATTAAATGTTACATCATAAGATTGTGCCATATCTGAAAAAGTTCCATCTTCATTATTAATAAAAAGCACACTATTTTCTAGATCATTAGTAACATAAATATCTAACCATCCGTCTTGATTAACATCAGCTACAGTAACTGTCATTGCATCTATGCTAATTGCTGTATTTGCTTCTATTGCAACTTCACTAAAAGTACCATCTCCATTGTTTTTATACATTAAATTACGATAAGCATATTTATCATTAGACACATAAATGTCTTGATCTCCATCATTATCATAATCTAAAAAAGCAGAGCAAAATGACATAAAACCAGTACTTAATAAGCCTGCTTCTGAATTGACTAAAGTAAATGTTTTATCACCATTGTTTTTATATAAAATATTGGGAATAAAACTATCTCTAACACTTATAAACACATCTAAATACCCATCATTATTATAATCTCCCCAAGAAGCACCATAATAAGGAAACTGATCCAATAACATCCCTGAGGTATTAGTAATATCATTCATAATCATATTGCCTAAATTTTCATAGAGTTTATTCCCTGAATTATCGCTTGTTATAAACAAATCATTATCACCATCATTATCGATGTCTACCCAATTAATTTGCTTTGCATTAAGGTTATCTGTTACAACGTTTATGTTATGAAGCACAAAATTGCCATTAATATTTTTGAAGAAGTATATTGGATCTCCATTAGCTGAAGCTATAGAAATATCATCCCAACCATCATTATCGTAATCATAAAAACTAATGCCATTTCCTAAATAAGTAAAGTTACAACTAGCTGACACACCTAATTGTTGTGAGCTTTCTGTAAAAGTGATTTGAGCTGAAGAAAAATTAAATGTAACTAAAACTAAAAACCATATATTTTTCATAACTAGAATAACTCTTGTATAATTCTAAAAAAGGAACTTCACAACAAAATAAGATATTCTCATTAATTTAACAAAAAAGCGCAACTTTATTCAAAGTTACGCTTCAAGTATCAAGTTATTTATTATTTAAAGAAATACTATTCTTTAGTAAAAGCTTCCATTACGGCATCACTCACTCCCATATTACTAAATCCGCCATCATTATATAAATTTTGTAAAGTAACTCGTTTGGTTAAATCACTAAACAATGTTACTGTATAGTTAGCACAATCCATAGCTGTTGCATTACCTAGAGGAGACATCTTATCTGCATAAGCAATAAAGCCATCAAAACCTTTTACTCCACTTCCTGCTGTTGTTGGTGTAGGAGATTGAGAAATCGTATTAACACGTACATTTTTATCTTT
>NZ_JAOARH010000051.1 GCF_025210595.1 Winogradskyella sp. | reverse complement strand
CTAACATCAACATTAATTGAAGTTGCTTTAGAACGTGCTTCTATAACTTCATTTAATGTTTTTCTTTCAAAATCTGCAGCACCTTGTACTGTTTTAATTACTGTACTATATAAATCGCTACGTCTTTGATAAGTGCTTTCTACGTTAGACCATGCTGTTTTTGCATTTGCTTCTAGCTCAACAGATGTGTTGTTTATGCCAACAGCCCATTGGTAAATACCAAACCCTATTATGGCAATAACAATAACAGGAACTAACCATCTTTTCATAATTGATATGTTTTTAAAGTTGTGTTTTTATTTTAATAAGTTGTGCTTTTATGCTTTCAAGTTTTTCTATGATTTCAAACTTTTCTAAAGATTGTTTCTTTTCTTCTTTTAGGTGAGTTTTTGCTCCTTCTAATGTAAACCCTCTTTCTTTTACGAGATGATAAATAAACTTTAGGTTTTTGATATCCTCTGGAGTAAATTTTCTGTTGCCCTTAGCATTTTTCTTAGGTTTAATAATGTCAAATTCCTTTTCCCAAAAACGAATTAAAGATGCATTTACCTTAAAGGCTTTGGCAACTTCACCAATGCCATAGTAACGTTTTTCTGGTAAATCTATATACATATTAATCTAGGGATTGGTTTTCTAATGAGGCTTTTCTCAGTAGTTCATTAAACTCTGATGCAGATAAGTTACCATAATAGAAATTTATAGGATTGATGCGTTCACCATCTTTAAAAACTTCGTAATGTAAATGTGGAGCTTCAGATCGTCCTGTACTACCAACATAGCCAATGAGGTCGCCTCGTTTTACACGCTGATTAACTCGTACATTATATTTATATAAATGCGCATACAAGGAAACATAACCATAACCATGGTCTAGGCGTATGTGTTTACCATATCCTGAAGCTCTATTGTCTGCACGTTTTATAATACCATCTCCAGTAGCATAGATTGGTGTGCCACGTGGTGCAGTAAAATCCATGCCAAAGTGAAATTTTCTTGCCTTTGTAAAAGGATCTGTTCTATAACCATAACCAGATGCCATACGAGTTAAATTTTCATTTCTTACAGGTTGAATAGCTGGTATGGCTTCTAAAAACTTTTCTTTGTCTTCTGCTAACTTGGCAATTTCATCAAGCGATTTAGACTGAACGACTATTGCTTTTTCTAAAATATCTAGACGTTTATTGCTTTCTGAAATTAATTGTGAATTGTCAAAACCTTCAAACTTTTTGTAGCGATTAATACCTCCAAATCCAGCGCGTCTTTGTTCTTCTGGTATAGGATTGGCTTCAAAATATAATCTGTAAATGGCATTATCGCGTTCTTCTACATTTTCTAAAGCAGTGATAGCATCATCCATACGTTTGTTTAAGAGCTCATATTGCAATTGCATATTTTGCAATTCTCTTGCTAACTGACGTTCTTTAGGAGAGTGTATGTAATTACTAACGATAGCAAAAGATAAAAAACCAAACAAAGCAGCAGCCAAGAGAAAAACGGTTGCGTATTTTAACGTTGTTACTTTTTTACGCTTTATTTTACGGTAAGAAAGCGTCTCTGCATCATAATAATATTTTACCTTAGCCATGTTCTAATTTATACTATTTTTGCAGCAATCATACACTTTACGTGTTCTGCCAAAATTGCTGAACTTTCAAATATAAAGATTGTTTTGCAAATGTGGTAATATTAACGAAACAAGCTATAATTTCAGTATATGACATCTCAAGATATTCGTACTAAGTTTTTAAATTTTTTTGAAAGCAAAAAGCACCTTATTGTACCTTCAGCACCAATGGTGACCAAAAATGATCCTACTTTAATGTTTGTTAATTCAGGTATGGCACCTTTTAAAGAATATTTTTTAGGTAACAGTGATCCGAAAAATAATAGGATTGCAGACTCGCAAAAGTGTTTAAGAGTTTCTGGTAAGCATAATGATTTAGAAGAAGTAGGTTATGATACCTATCATCATACTTTATTTGAAATGCTAGGTAACTGGAGCTTTGGTGATTATTTTAAGAAAGAAGCTATAGCTTGGGCTTGGGAATTATTGACTGAAGTTTACGGCATAGATAAGGACATTTTATATGTTACGGTTTTTGAAGGAAGTGATGATGATGATAATTTAAAAATGGATCAAGAAGCATACGATTTATGGAAAGCATTTATTCCAGAAGATCGTATTCTTATGGGAAATAAAAAGGACAATTTTTGGGAAATGGGAGACCAAGGGCCTTGTGGACCTTGTAGCGAAATACATGTCGATATTCGTTCTGCTGAAGAAAAAGCCAAAGTAGATGGTAAATCTTTAGTAAATATGGATCACCCTCAGGTTGTAGAAATCTGGAATTTAGTTTTTATGCAATACAACCGTAAAGCAAATGGCACTTTAGAGGCGCTTCCGAATAAACATATCGATACAGGAATGGGCTTTGAACGTTTGTGTATGGTATTACAAGGTGTACAATCTAACTACGATACAGATGTGTTTACGCCAATTATTCGCGAGATTGAAACCATTACCAACAAGGATTATGGTAAAGACGAAAAAACAGATATAGCTATCAGAGTTATATCAGACCATGTAAGAGCTGTTGCATTTTCTATTGCAGATGGTCAGTTGCCTAGTAATACTGGAGCAGGTTATGTAATTAGAAGAATATTACGTCGTGCTGTGCGTTATGGCTTTACGTTTTTAGACAAAAAAGAGCCATTTATATATCGATTAGTTGATATTTTGAGTAAAAAAATGGGAAAAGCGTTTCCTGAAATTAAAGCTCAAAAACAACTCATTGAAAATGTTATTAAAGAAGAAGAATCTTCCTTTTTAAGGACTTTAGAACAGGGTTTAATTTTATTGAATCGTATTGTAGAAGAAACAAAAGGCGATACCGTTTCTGGTGAAAAAGCTTTTGAATTATATGATACTTACGGATTTCCAATAGATTTGACAGCTTTAATTCTTTCTGAAAAGAATTTAAAACTCGATGAAAAAGGATTTGAAGAGCAGCTTCAAATTCAGAAAAATCGTTCTCGTAAAGCTAGTGAAACTTCAACGGATGATTGGACATTGTTAGTAGAAGATAGCGAGCAAGAATTTATTGGTTACGATGCACTTGAGGCTAATGTGAAAATTACACGTTACAGAAAAGTTACCTCTAAGAAAGATGGTGACATGTATCAGTTGGTTTTTAATCTAACTCCGTTTTATGCAGAAGGTGGAGGACAAGTAGGTGACAAAGGATATTTGCAAGATAATCATGGTGATGTAGTTTATATTTTAGATACTAAAAAGGAGAATAATGTTATTATTCATTTTGTAAAAAACCTACCTAAGCATCTTAACGAAACTTTTAAAGCTGTAGTAGATGAAAAGCAACGTTTTAGAACAGAATGTAATCATACTGCAACACATTTATTGCATCAAGCATTACGCGAAGTTTTAGGTACACATGTAGAACAAAAAGGATCTGCAGTACATTCTAAACATCTGCGTTTCGATTTTTCTCATTTTTCTAAATTAACAGTTGAAGAGCTAAGAGATGTAGAAAATTTTGTAAATGCACGTATTGATGGAAAATTAGCTCTAGAAGAAAATAGAAATGTACCAATGGATAAAGCTATGGCAGATGGTGCTATGGCTTTGTTTGGCGAAAAATATGGTGATACAGTAAGAACTATCCGTTTTGGACAATCTATTGAGTTATGTGGTGGTACGCATGTTAAAAACACATCAGATATTTGGCATTTTAAAATTGTTTCTGAAGGAGCAGTAGCAGCAGGAATACGACGAATAGAAGCCATTACCTATGATGCGGTTAAGGACTTTTATTTTGAAAATAACAGAGCTTATTTTGAAATGAGAGACCTACTTAATAATGCTAAAGAACCTGTAAAAGCATTACAAAATTTACAAACTGAAAATACTAATCTAAAGAAACAAATAGAGCAATTACTTAAAGATAAAGCCAAGAATGTAAAAGGTGAACTTAAAAGCCAAATTACCGAAGTTAATGGTATAAACTTTATCGCTAAAAAAGTAGATTTAGATGCCTCAGGAATTAAAGATTTATGTTTTGAATTAGGTGGCGAAGTAGATAATCTTTTTGCTTTATTTGGTGCTGACACTAATGGAAAAGCAATTTTATCTTGTTATGTGTCTAAGAACTTGGTTGCGGAAAAAGATCTTAATGCTGGGCAGATTGTAAGAGAACTTGGTAAGTATATCCAAGGAGGTGGAGGAGGACAACCATTCTTTGCAACTGCTGGTGGTAAAAACCCTAGTGGTATTGATGAGGCTTTGAATGCTGCGAAAAATTATTTTTAATGTTATTCTGAACTTGTTTCAGAATCTCTTTAAAACATGAAACTTAAAACCAACATACCATTACAATCACAACAACATAATCAAATAGATTACAATTCTAAGATTATGTTGTTGGGTTCATGTTTTTCTGAAAATATTGGAAGTAAGTTTAAGTATTATAAGTTTCAGAATACAGTTAATCCATTTGGGATATTGTTTCACCCATTGGCTATTGAGAATCTTATTGCAAGAGCAATTAATAAAGATTTTTATTCTGAAGGTGAACTTATACAACATAATGAAGTTTGGAGTTGTTTTGATACGCATTCTAGATTGGATACTATTTCGAAAGGCGATTTGTTAAAAAGTTTGAACGACCAAATCGAATTAACGCATCAGCATCTCAATGCATCATCTCATATCATTATTACTTTAGGAACAGCTTGGGTTTACAGGCATATTGCTACAGATAAACTTGTAGCAAATTGCCACAAAGTGCCTCAAAAACAGTTTTTAAAAGAGTTACTTTCTGTTGAGCAAATTGCTGAGTCATTAGAAGCCATTGTTAGTTTGGTTAAGAGTATAAACCCTAAAGTTAATTTTATATTCACGGTTTCTCCAGTTCGTCATTTAAAAGATGGCTTTGTAGAAAATAATAGAAGCAAAGCACATTTGTTATCTGCAATACACCATATTGTAGAACCTAGAAAGCAGTTGTATTATTTTCCATCTTACGAAATTGTAATGGATGAACTAAGAGATTATCGTTTTTACAGTACAGATATGATTCATCCAAACGATTTGGCAATAGACTACATCTGGGAAAAATTTAATACAGTTTGGTTAACTGAAGAAGCAATAAAGGTTTCAGAAAAAGTAGGTAGTATTCAAGCTAAAAAAGCACATCGACCTTTTAATCCTAATTCTGAAGCACATCAAAAATTTCTTGCCAAACTAGAATTAGAGATTGAAGATTTACAAGCAAAATTTCCTGACATCTTATTTTAGTTTAATTATTTAAAAATCAATATGTTATAAAAATATACGCAATTCGTCGTATGTTTTATCATCATCTTATTGTTGAGATTTACCTCAATTATTAACCAATAAATTATTTCAACAATGAGAACTTTAAAAAATTTTATGTTATTATTAATGACAATGTCATTGGTAACATTTACATCATGTAAAAGTGATGATGACGGAGGTGATGGAGGAGATGCACCTTCAGGTACATTAATAGCACGTATAGATGGAGCAAATTTTCAGTCTTTAGATATTTCATCTTCTGCAACAGTTGCAAACAACGGAAACAATTTAATTATTATTGCTTCTAATAGCGATGGGAATGCTTTTTCTATAACCATAGTCGGTTATTCTGGACCAGGAACCTATCCTTTAGGTGGTGGAGCAAACATTTTTAATTCTGCCTCTTATACAGAAACAGATGTTGACATTAGCAACCCTCAAAACTCTACCACAGAAATATGGCAAGCACCTTATGATGATACACAAGTTGGAGAAGTTAATATTTCAGAAGAAACAGAAAATAAAATTATGGGAACTTTCAATTTTAATGGTAAAAATGTGAATGGAGACCAGTCATTGAAGGATATTACTAATGGATCTTTCAACTTAGATAAGCAAACTATATAGTTCTGTAATTAGAAAATGCTCATTTCGAAGTTTGGGTTTTCCTTCTAATGCTTACTAATAAAATAAATAAATTTTTAACAGATGAAACTGCTATTGACTCAAGTATAAACAATAATAATGCTAGTGCTTTGGGTAAGTATTACATCATTAATTGTGGAAGAGACACCATAATTCTGTAGCTCTTTTAATTATAAACCAAATGATGAAATGATTTATGTCTATAACCCTAACAAATAAATCTTGTTGTTGAGGTTTATTAGGATTAAGCGTAATTCCTACATAATTGCGCTTAATCTTTTTTTAACACCTCTTAATCGAATAAAAAGAGATTTAAGGACAATTAATTATATATTGTATATGCTATTAATCAATTTTTTTAAGAAAACATCAGTTATTGTTTCTGCCTTAAAAGGCCGAATGTATCTGATGTTTTTTTTATTGTTAATAGTTGCTAATAGTCAAAATGATAAGAGCAGAAGTGTAGATAGCTCCATTGATTTATCCAATAAGCAAACAAATAATGTATTAGTCTTATTTAAAGAATACCATTCGGTTGAAAAACAAAAGCAAATTTTAATTCAGCGCGCAAAATCAGCAGAGCAAAGTTTAGTGATACAAAAGCGCAATTATCAAATTTTTAGCTTTACCACAATTGTTATAGTATTAAGTTTAATAAGTTTTCTGTTTTATAACCAAAAAAGGTTTAGAACCCAGCAATCACGCAAAGAAAGCGAATTAAAAAATGCTTTAATTAGAATTGAAACTCAAAACAAGTTACAAGAACAACGTTTAAGAATAAGTAGAGATTTGCACAATACTATATGTGCTCAACTTACATTCATAATTTCTTCCATAGATAATTTAAAATATGGCTTTGAGATTAAGAACGAAAAGTTAATAAGAAAGCTAGAAACAATAAGTAGTTTCACTTCTGGTGCTATATATGAGTTAAGAGATAGTATTTGGGCAATGAATAAAAGTGAAATCACTTTTGAAGATTTACAAACTAGAATTTCTAATTACATTGATAAGGCGCATTTATACGATACTAAAGTTCAGTTTGTTTTTAATGTAGAAGACAGTGTAGATATCTCTAAAAAATTTACTTCCGTAGAGGGGATGAATATTCATCGTGTAACTCAAGAAGCTATTCAAAATAGTTTAAAATATGCTAGAGCTTCTAAAATTAAAGTGAATGTTTCAAAAAATATATTAAACTATGTCTTTAAAATTTCAGATAACGGAATTGGTTTTGATATAGCTTCTGTAAAAAGCGGAAATGGTTTTAATACTATGAGACAAAGAATTTCTAGTATTGGAGGTGAGTTAAAGATAAATTCAAAAGAAAATCAAGGCACTGAGATTATAGTTACTGTATGAGTTTTTTTAAAATTAGTATCTTGTTATTGCTATTAATTAAACCTATGATAAGAAAATTAGTTCTCTCAATTTTACTACTGTATTCTTTTCAGGCATTTTCTCAAAAAGGCTCTTATTTAGATTCGCTGTCGCAAGAAATATCTAAACTTTCAAAAAAAGAGCAAGTAGAGCAAATTGTTAGCATACCTTACGATAAAGTGGTAAGTAATATTAGGTTTTTAGATAGTTTAACCGAAAAAGCTATCGCATATTCTAAAGAGATTAAGGACACGTTGTTGTTGGCAAAATCTTTAGAAAAGAAGCGTTTGGTGCTTCATTTTACATCTCGAACGGAAGAAACAATAGCCTTGTCTTTAGAGATAATTAAGCTTTATGAAACCTTAAATCTTCCGGTTAAAGTTGGTGATAGTTATGCCAACTTAGCGTGGAAAATTAAGTATCTAGATTTAGATAAATCTATGAGGTATATGACAAAAGCTATTGCTTTATTAGAGTCAAATTTTGATGCACAGATTATTAATCCGGTTTATGATAATTATGGAGTGTTGCATGCTTTAAAACATCAATTAGATAGTGCACTTTATTACCATAACAAATCGCTAAAACTAAAAAAAACACTCAACGATAGTGTAGGTATACCGTTTGGGTATTGTCATTTGGCTGAGATATATGCCAAGCAGTCCGAGTACAATAAGGCAGAAGCTTATTTAGATAGTGCAATGGTAATTAGGGAAAAGCGAAAGGATATTTACGGCATTTCTGATACACATTTATATATTGGTGATCTTTATTTTAAAAAGAAAGATTACAATAAAGCCGTAAATAGTTATGAAAAAGGGTTTAATCTCTCTAAGGGTAATAGCTATTATCCTTTAAAAAAATATGCTTCGGAATATCTTTATAAAAGCTATGAGGCTAAGAACGATTATAAGAATGCTTTGCATTATCATTTAGTTTATACAAAACTCAAGGACAGTGTTCTTAATACAGAAACAAATAATCGCATACACGAGCTAGAGATTCGTTTTCAAACCGAAAAAAAAGAAAAAGAAATACTATCGCAGCGTGCAGACCTTGCCGAAAAAGAGTTAGATCTTAGTAAAAAGAATACATATATACTTGGTTTAGGAGCCCTTGCTGTGGTTTTAGGTCTTTTAGGATATTTATTTTACAATCAGCAAAGGCTAAAGAATAGACAACTTCAAAAAGAAAATGAATTAAAAGATGCTTTAATTAAAATTGAAACTCAGAATAAGTTGCAAGAGCAGCGCCTGAGAATTAGTAGAGATTTGCACGATAATATAGGTGCTCAACTTACATTCATTATCTCATCAATAGATAATCTTAAATACGGATTTAAAATTCCATATAAACTAGGTGATAAGCTTAAAAGTATAAGTGAGTTTACCACTACAACAATTCATGAGCTAAGAGATACAATTTGGGCAATGAATAAAGATGAAATTACCTTTGAAGACCTAGAGATTAGAATTTCAAATTTTATTGATAAAGCCAATCTTGCAGCACAAAATATTAAATTCAATTTTAAAGTAGAAAATAAAGTAGATAAACAAATTACCTTTTCTTCTATTAAAGGAATAAATATTTATAGAATCATTCAAGAGGCTATAAATAATAGTTTAAAATATGCCAATGCTTCAGTTATAGAGGTTTTAATAACTGAAGCAAAAGAACAAATGAAAATTAGCATTTCTGATGATGGAAACGGTTTTAATGAAGCTGATGTCGATTTAGGAAACGGTTTAAATAATATGAAGAAACGAGCCGAAGAAATTCATGGAGAGCTAACAATTAATTCTAATACAACCGATGGTACAATCATAATTTTAGAATTTTGAAATACGATGAATTACGTATAGGTATTCTATATTTAAAGAGTGATATTTATAATATAAAAGCAAAATAAATGGTCATAAGAATAGCCATAGTAGATGATAACACTTTTTTAATAAAAGCAGTAAAAGAAAAATTGTCTTTTTTTGATGATTTGCAGGTGAGATTTATTGCCATGAATGGTAAGGATGTTATAGAAAAGCTCAAAGAAAACCATAATATTGATTTAATCTTAATGGATATTGAAATGCCTGAAATGAATGGTATTGAAGCTACAGAACAAGTAAAGCAAAAGTATCCACATATAAAGATTATAATGCTTACTGTTTTTGATAATGACGAAAATATATTTAATGCTATAAAAGCTGGTGCTGATGGTTATTTACTAAAAGAAATTAATGCGGAAGATTTACATTCTGGTATTTTAGAAACCTTAAATGGAGGTGCTGCAATGAATCCTTCAATTGCCTTAAAGACCTTAAAATTGCTTCGTAATCCGTTTGTGGAAGACAAGCAAGACAAGGAAGAAATTAAACTTACCAGTAGAGAAGTAGATGTTTTAGAACAGCTTAGTAAAGGCTTAAGTTATAATGCTGTAGCAGAAAACCTTATTTTATCTACAGGTACTATTAGGAAGCATATAGAGCATATTTATCGAAAATTACAAGTTCACAATAAGTTAGAAGCCGTTGCAAAAGCGAGACGAAATAATATTATTTGACAACAATTTTTTATTGTTTCTACCTTGAACTGTCACGTTGAGCTTGTCGAAGTGTAGTTTCAAGATCTTATAAAAAATAAGCTTCAAATTTTAAGGATTTGTTACCCTCACACTATCTGGAACCAGAATGGTATAATCTCCATTATTTCTAATAACATCGCGCACAATAGAAGATGAGATGTACGATGTTTTAGCAGCAGTTAATAAGAATACAGTTTCAATCTTAGAAAGCTTACGATTGGTATGTGCAATAGCCTTTTCAAATTCAAAATCGGCAGGATTACGCAAACCTCGTAATATATATTTGGCGTTAATTTCTTTACAGTAGTCTACGGTTAAACCTTGGTAAGTAGTAACTTTAACTTTAGGTTGGTGTGCAAATGCTTTTTCAATAAAAGCCTTACGTTCTTCTAGCGAGAACATATACTTTTTATCAGCATTAATGCCTATAGCAACAACAACTTCATCAAAAAGTTTTACACCACGTTTTATAATATCGTAGTGTCCGTTTGTAATCGGATCAAAGGATCCTGGGAAAAGTGCGCGTCTCATGTTAACTTCCTGCGAAGGCAGGAATCTTATTAATTATAACTATTAGCAAATATAAGAATTAAGAAATTGAGTAACTGATTCAGAATTCATAAATCTTAAATCGTCAATTATTTAAAGCTTCCTCAATAGCATTAGTAAACAATTCTTGTAAATTAATACCCGCTTCAGCAGCTTGTTGAGGCAAAATACTTTCTTTGGTTAAACCAGGTACAGTATTCATTTCTAAAAGGTGAGGTTCATCGTTTTTAAAAATAAACTCGCTTCTAGAGAAGCCTTTCATACCAAGAATTTTATAAACCTTTTTGGCTTCTATTCTTACTTTATTGGCATAGTCATCAGAGATTCTGGCTGGAGTAATTTCTTGTGATTTTCCTTCGTATTTAGCTGCATAATCAAAAAAGTCGTTTTCAGATACAATTTCAGTAATAGGTAAAACAATAATTTTACCTTTATAAGAAATGACACCAACAGATACTTCTACTCCATCTAAAAATTGCTCAATAATAATTTCGTCATCTTCTTTAAAAGAGCTTTTAATAGCAGCTTTTAAGTCTTCTTTTTTGTAAACTTTATAAATGCCAAAACTACTACCAGCTTTATTGGCCTTGACAAAACAAGGTAAACCTACTTTATCTACAATGGCATCTTCATTTATAGCATCTCCAAGATTAAGATAATAACTGTCAGCAGTTTTTATACCAAAAGGTTTTAATGTGGCTAATAAATCACGTTTGTTAAAAGTTAAAGCAGCTTGGTACATACCACAACTGGTTTGAGGTAATCCTAATAATTCAAAATAAGCTTGCATGTAGCCATCTTCGCCTGGTGCTCCGTGTATAGCATTAAAAACACAGTCGAATACAATTTTATTATCATTTATAGTAATAGAAAAATCGTTTTTGTCAATAGGAAATTCTTCATTAGAATCATTGACGTAAACCCATTTGTCTTTAAAAATATGAATACGGTAGGCATTATATTTTTCTTTGTTTAAGGTATTGTATACAACGTTACCACTCTTAAGCGAAATTTTGTATTCGCTAGAATAGCCTCCCATAATTATGGCAATGTTTTTTTTCATCTCTATTGCCCACGCAAGTGGGTAGCTTTAATTAAAAATCTTCTTACGTAAAAGTATCATTTATTTTCAGAAGTTTTTCAATTCTGGTAGTAACAATCTAAATCTATTCTAGTAAACGTATATTAATTTTATTGCATAAGATTATTTATTAGATTTGTCAACAAGTAAACAGCCTATGAGTTTAGTTAAGTTTTTAACCAGTAAAGTATTTTTTAAACAATTAGCACTAGCAGTAGTTGCCATTGTAGTATTAACTTTTATTATGCTTAAATGGTTGAATATTACCACAAATCATGGTGAATTTGTTGTTGTGCCAGATTTAAAAGGAAAGTCAGTTGAAACCGTTAAGATAGAATTAGACGATAATGACTTAGTTATGGAAATACAAGATTCAGCAAATTTTAATCCTAAATATCCTAAATATTCAGTTATAGAACAAAACCCAATAGCTGGCGCACAAGTCAAAGAAAATAGAAAGATTTACTTAATTCTAAATCCATCTGGTTACCGTAAAGTTGAGGTGCCTAATATTCTTAAACGTACTTTTAGACAAGCCAAGCCACAACTACAAGCTTTAGAATTTAAAATAGGTGAAATTACCTATATAGATAACATTGGTAAAGATGTAGTTTTAGGAATGAAGCACAAAGGCAAAACCTTAGCGCCTGGAGCTATGTTGCCTTTAACATCTACAATTGATTTGATTTTGGGTAATGGTAAACGCTAAACTGTAATGAGTATTATTGTTGATGATTCAAATCACGAAGACGAACTATATGAGCATTATGCTTTTAAAGTAGAAAAAGGTCAGCAACCACTTCGTATAGATAAATATTTAATGAATTTTGTTGAGAATGCTACACGAAACAAAATTCAACAAGCTGCAAAAGACGGTTTTATTTTTGTAAATGGAAATGCAGTAAAATCTAATTACAAAGTAAAACCAAACGATCAAATAATTGTAAAATTTGAGCATCCACCACACGAAAACCTATTAGTAGCAGAAGATATTCCTATAGATATTATTTACGAGGATGAAGATGTATTAGTGGTTAATAAACCAGCAGGTATGGTAGTGCATCCTGGTCATGGTAATTACTCAGGTACTTTAATTAATGGCCTTATTTATCATTTTGAAAACTTACCTAATAATTCTAGCGATAGACCTGGTTTAGTGCATCGTATAGATAAAGATACTAGTGGTTTGTTAGTTGTGGCTAAGACAGAAAAAGCTATGGCACATTTATCTAATCAATTTGCAGAAAAAACTAGTGAAAGAGAATATGTGGCTTTAGTTTGGGGAAATATTAAAGAAGACGAAGGTACTGTTGAGGGTAATATTGGTCGCCATCCCAAAAACAGATTGCAAAATACGGTTTATGAAGGTGAAGAAGCCTATAAGGGAAAGCCAGCAGTAACACATTATAAAGTTTTAGAACGTTTAGGTTATGTTACTTTAGTAAGTTGTAAGCTCGAAACTGGTCGTACACATCAAATACGTGTACACATGAAACACATAGGTCACACGCTTTTTAATGACGAACGTTATGGAGGCGAAAAGATCTTAAAAGGAACAACATTTACAAAGTATAAGCAATTTGTAGAAAATTGTTTTAAAGTACTCCCAAGGCAAGCACTACATGCAAAAACACTAGGTTTTGAACACCCAACAACTGGCAAATGGTTGAGCTTTTCAACAGATATTCCAGAAGATATACAATTATGTATAGAGAAGTGGAGGATTTATGCTAAGCATCAGTATTAAATTCCAGCGAAAGCAGGAATCCCATATAGAAAGTAAAGCAAATTAATTAGAATAATTAATAACATTTTTTTGTCATTTGAACTTGTTTCAGAATCTACTTCTAAAATTTTAGATGCTGAAATAAATTCAGCATGACAGACTAATAATACTTTTTTAGATATAAATAATCCTTATACAACTATCTAGATTAGTTGTTAGCGATACTTGAAACTATTCTAATTACATCGTATTTTTACATAAAAAATATTGTTTAACTTAAATAAGATACCTGTTTTTGCAGGTAGTAGCCTATGAAACTCGTATTGTCACCAGCAAAATCTTTAAATTTTGAAAGCCAAATTCCAACAACCAAAACATCTGAAGGTTGTTTTTTAGCTGAAGCTGAACGTTTAAATAAGCTACTCAAAAAGAAATCTGCTAAGAGCTTGTCTAAGCTTATGAAAATATCAGATAATCTCGGTCAGCTCAATTACGAGCGCAACCAAGAGTGGCAATTACCGTTTACAAAAGATAATGCAAGACAAGCTTTGTATGCTTTTAGTGGTGATGTGTATAGAGGCATAGATGCTTACACTATTGATACAAATAGGCTCGATAAAGTACAAGACACTGTAAGAATCATTTCAGGATTATATGGTATTTTAAAACCATTAGATTTAATTCAGCCATACCGATTAGAAATGGGTACTAAAATGACAGTTGGTAGAAATAAAAACCTTTATGAGTTCTGGAAAAAGAAAGTGACCCAAGCTCTAAATGATGAGTTAGAAGATGATGAAGTGTTTTTAAACTTAGCAAGTAATGAGTATTTTAAAGTCATAGATACAAAAGCATTAAAAGCACCTGTAATTACTGCAAATTTTAAGGATTTAAAAAATGGTGAATATAAAACCATAATGACCTTTGCAAAACTAGCACGTGGTTATATGACGCGCTATATTATAGATACAGATGCTAAAACTATAGATGATGTAAAAGGGTTTAATTACGAAGGTTATGGTTTTAGTGAAAGTTTATCTTCTGAGAATGAGTTGGTTTTTATAAGATAATGTTTTTTCATAAGCATCCTTACAAGCCTTTTATACAAAAAGATACCAAAAAGTTAATTGTTGGTACGTTGCCACCACCAAGATTTTCAACAGGTGAGTTATTAGAAAAAGACGTTGATTTTTGTTATGGCAGTTACTATAATTCTTTATGGTTATTTATAGACAAAATTCATAACCTCAATTTAAGATACGATAATTCCCAACAAGCTATTGAAGAGCGCAAGCAGTTTTTAATTAATCATAAAATAGGTGTTTGCGACATCGTAGAAAGTGCAGAACGTGAAAAAATAGATGCTTCTGATTTGGGTATGCAAAACATTAAGTTGAGAAATATTATTGGTTATCTTAAAGTCTATCCAAGTATAGAAACTATTTTGTTTACAGGAGGAAACAGTAAAAACGGACCAGAATATTTCTTTAGAAGACATATAAGGGATTATGGATTAAAGTTGGAGTTGGTGAATAACGAAGTGCCGAGAATTCATCAGTTTACACTTTGCGAATCTGAACTTGTTTCAGAATCTGAAAAAGCTAAGATTGATGAACCAAAAAGAATCATAAAAACAGTGTCTCTAACCTCAGGTTCAGGTGCAGCCAATATTTCTATAAGTAGATTACCACTTTACAAGCAATTAAAAGCTAAAAATCCAAATTTTAATACATTCGATTTTAGAGTGATGCAATATTCTGAATATTTTTAAACAAACAAACCTCTGAAATTTCCAGAGATTTGTTGTTTAGTGTTTCGTTTAGTGTCTACGACGCTTATGCTTTGGTCTTTGCGCTTGTTTTTCTTCAACAAAAGCTTTGTATTCTTCTTTATTTATAGTTCCATTGCCATCTGCATCCATCTCAGCAAATCGTTTTTCTATGCGTTCTTCTTTAGATAGTTTTTTCCTAGTAGTAAACTCTTCTAAGGATAAAGATCCGTTTGTGTCTGTGTCTAATTCTTTAAAACGATCCTCAATAATTTCGGCTTTTATTTCTTTTCTCTGACGTTGATCTTTAAATTCTTCTAGGGTTAAAGCGCCATCTTCATTAGTGTCTAATTTTTGAAATATTTTTTCAGGATCATGCTTTTTTCTACCCTTTTTTTCTTGTGCGTTTACAAATGAAATAGAACATAACGTAACTACTAATAGACTAACTTTTGCTGTTTTTAAAATCATAATATTTTGTGTTTTAATTAATGAACACTACTATGACTGAGATATTCTAAAAGGGTTTAATAGTAAGTTTTCTTTTATGAAATATTTAACGTAGTTGCCTTAGACCTTCATAAATAATAATACTTACGGCATTAGCAAGATTAAGGCTTCTAATATGCTCACTGTACATAGGTATTTTAAAAAGTTGATCTTTGTGTTTTTCGATTAAAGGCTTGGGTAAGCCCACAGATTCTTTACCAAAAACAACAAACATATCGTCTGAAAAATTTATATCCCAATGTGATTGTTTACCATGGCTGGATAGGAATACCATTTTGGCTTCAGAATTTTTTACAAAAAAGTCATTTATAGAATCGTAGTAAATGACTTCTAGATGTTGCCAATAGTCTAAGCCAGCACGTTTTAAACGTTTATTGTCAATTTCAAATCCAAAGGGTTTTACTAAATGCAATTTTGAACCTGTTGCTAAAGCTAATCTGCCAATATTTCCAGTATTATTGGGTATTTCAGGCTCTATGAGTACAATGTTTAGAGGCATTTTATTTAATATTAAAATAGTTTACTATTCTTTTATTTCGTTGTTTTAATAAGTCCTCTTTTAGCCTTCTGTTTAATATGGTTCTTCTTATATTTCTAATGTCAGCCAGTGCCTGATGTTTTACTTCATCACTGTTTTTAACGGTAATAGTAGTATAACCTATCAATTCTTTAGAGTTAAGATCATACACATTAGCAGTAGACATTAAAACTCCTCCAATAAATTTATCTCTCATAACCAAACTAGGTTTCTTGGCATAAATATCATTAATGAAAACAATATATTGAATTTGCTTAAGCTTTAATAGTCTAGACTGACGGTCTAATTTTAAACGATTTTTTTTCTTGAGGTTGATAGAATCTTTGTATCTATCAAAAAAGTTGGGATTGTTGTAATAATGAAAGTAATCTGGAACAAGATCTGATACATGTAAAGGGCTATTTTCATAGGTTCCATCAGAAAAATTTGTTAATACGTATTTGGTCTTTAGTTTGCTAATAACTTCATCGTTTATACCGTAAAGCGAAAGCCAATTAGCGGAATTGTTTACAACTACAGTATTTGATAGCGTTAAATTTAGGTTAGTTTTTATAAAGGGTTTGATTTTAAGTAATGCTCTTCTTTTGGTAACTAATTCTTCGGTATTTGTGGAGTCTATCAATTCGAATTTTGAGGCTAATAAATCTTCTAGATTCAAAGAGTTAACGTTATTAAGAAGTTGTTCAATTTGAGGTGAATGACTAGCATAAATACTATCTAAAACTTTTGATTCTTTATCTACATAACTCGATTTGTTATCCTCACTGCACGAAAAAAGTGATGTGATGATTACTATTAATAGAATTTTATATTTCATTAGTTGTTTAGTGTTTTCAAGAGTAATGTTTAGTGCCGCAATTATTATTAACTAATTTTAGACTCTCACTTTTTTAATTTTAAAATAATTAGCCTAATTAATAATATAAACGGGAACCCATGGAGTAAAACATCAAAATAATCTGCAGCTGTCATTCCAACGGCTCCTCCAGTAAGCCACCTTACTTTACCTATAATATGTGGTTCAGGAAAAAAAGGGGCTAACCCTAAGGTTAAGCATAATAAAATTACGATACGCCAATTATTGATTGTCTTCATAATTAAGCTTTTTTAAACTTGCAAAAAGTAAAGCTTTGTGTGGTGCTAAACGGCGTTTGATGCTCTATGGTTTTGCAATCAATCTTACTAAATGTGTCTTTAAAAATATGATTTAAGGAGTCTTCAGAATATTGTTTAATGTCTATGCCACTACATTTTTTAGGGCCTTCTGTAGAAAAGGTTCCAATAATTAAGCTTCCAGAAGGTTTAATGCCTCTTTGAGCTGCTTTTAGATAATTTTCAATATCTTTATCATCGGTTAGAAAATGAAATGCAGCTCTATCATGCCAAAGATCATAGCTTGCTTTTGGGTTAAAGTTAGAAGCATCAGCCTCAATCCATTTTACATTTTCGCTTTGTTTTCCTAAACGCTTTTTTGCTCTTTCAATTGCCTTTATTGAGATGTCTAAAACAGTTATGTTTTCGTATCCTAATTTCAATAAATTATCTACTAAAAAGCTATCACCTCCTCCAATATCTATAATACTAGCAGTTTTAGGAATATTTAATTCTTCTATAAGGTTAAGTGATGTTGTGGGTGTTGGTTGATACCAACTGACTTCATTTAATTGTTTGGTACTATAAATATTTTCCCAATGCTCTTTTCTGTTAAATGTATCCATTAGTATATAATTTGTTTTACAAAGCTATCAATTTCATTGATACCATGTTTAGATAAATGTTTTATAAAAGCACTTCCTATTATTGCTCCTTTGGCATATTGTGTGGCTTGAGTAAAAGTATCATTGTTTGAAATACCAAAACCAACTATTTGCGGATTTCTAAGTTGCATATTGGCTATACGATTAAAGTAGTCTGTTTGTGTGTTGCCAAAGCCAGTTTGTGCTCCAGTTGTACTTGCTGAACTTACCATATAAATGAATCCGTTTGAAATGGAATCGATATAATGAATACGTTTTTCTGAAGTTTGAGGAGTTATTAAAAAGACATTGATTAAACTATATTTTTCAAACGTAGTTTTGTAGTATTCGTCATAAATATCTGCTGGTAAATCTGGAATAATAAGTCCGTCAATACCAATGTCTTGGCATTTTTTGCAAAAGGCTTCAACACCATATTGTAACACAGGATTGAAATAGCCCATAATTATTAATGGAATTGATACAGATTGACGAATGTTTTTTAGCTGTTTAAATAGTTTTTCGGTTGTCATTCCATGTTTAAGTGCAGATGTAGAGCTAGCTTGTATCGTTGGTCCATCTGCTAAAGGATCACTAAATGGCAGTCCTATTTCAATCATATCTACACCAGATTTTTCTAAATTTTGAATGATGCTAACCGTATCATCAATATTAGGATAACCTGCTGTAAAGTATATGGAAAGAAGCTTTTTGTTTTCCTGTAATTTTTGATTTATTCTATTCATGTCTATTTTCTACGAATGCGAAAATCTTTTAATTAAACATTAGTTTATTTTCGTCACCCTGAACTTGTTTCAGGGTCACATAATTTTTAGTGTTTCAAGTTTTGGGTTTTTTTTCTTAATTAAATTAATTTTCCAGTCCTTATGCCAATTTTTTAATTGATTTTCTCTATCTATTGCTTGATTTACGTCTGTAAGTTTTTCAAAATAAATTAGATCTTTAAGATTATATTTTTTAGTAAACTGAGCACCTGTACCATTAGCATGTTCAGTTATTCTTTTTTCCAAATTAGTTATAGCACCTATGTAAAAAGTTGTTCTGTAAGTATTAGTCATTATGTAAACAAAACTGTATTTCATTTCTATTGAGATGCTGAAACAAGTTCAGCATGACGCTAAAATTTAAAATAATCAATATAATTCTGTAAATCTTTATCACCACGACCAGATAAACTAATAACTACAATATCATCAGGTTGAAACGATTTGTGCTCAAAAACAGCAAGTGCATGAGCGCTTTCAATGGCTGGGATAATACCTTCTAATTTGCATAATTCTAATCCTGCTGCCATAGCTTCATCGTCTGTTGCAGAGTAAAACTCACCACGACCAGATTTATATAAATGGGAATGTAAAGGGCCAACACCAGGATAATCTAAACCAGCCGAAATAGAATAAGGCTCTGTAATTTGCCCATCATTAGTTTGCATTAATAAGGTTTTACAACCATGAATAATACCTTCTTTGCCAAGAGCTGAAGTTGCTGCGCTTTTGCCAGAATTGATGCCTTTTCCTGCTGCTTCAATTGCAATGATTCTAACATTTGTATTGTCTAAAAAGTGATAATAAGTGCCAGCAGCATTACTGCCACCACCAATACAAGCCACTACATAATCAGGATTTTCTTTGCCTTCTTTTTCTTTAAGTTGCCATTTGATTTCCTCTGAAATTACAGACTGAAATTTAGTTACCATATCTGGATATGGATGAGGCCCAATTACTGAGCCAATAATATAATGTGTATCCACAGGGTTATTTATCCAATCACGAATAGCTTCGTTGGTTGCATCTTTTAATGTTCGGCTTCCTGATAGTGCAGGTCTTACTTCTGCACCTAGCATTTTCATACGAGCAACATTAGGTGCTTGTCTTGCAATATCAATTTCTCCCATATACACAATGCATTCAATTCCCATTAAAGCACAAACAGTAGCTGTGGCAACACCATGCTGACCAGCACCAGTTTCGGCAATAATTCTGTTTTTACCTAAGCGTTTTGCCATAAGTATTTGTCCGATAGTATTGTTGATTTTATGTGCACCTGTATGGTTAAGGTCTTCTCTTTTTAGATAGATTTTGGTGTTGTGTTTTTTTGAAAGACGTTTTGCAAAATAGAGTGGTGAAGGACGACCAACATAATCTTTTAATAATTGATGAAAATCTTTTTGAAATGAAGGTTCAGCCATTATTTTTAAATAATTCTGTCGTAGTTCTTCAACATTTGGATAAAGCATTTCTGGTATATATGCTCCGCCAAATTCACCGTAATAGCCTTTGTTGTTAATGTTATAACTCATAATTTTTAACCTTCTCGTTAGTTTGAGTGATTTTCGATTTTTATCGAAATTGTACGGAAACTTATCTTTTACTTTCCAATACAATTCTTTTAAACTTCAAAAATCACTCGAAGTGATGTGTTTTTTAAATTTTTCTAATTCATCAATGTTTTTTAGTCCTGGTTTAATTTCAAATTTGCTATTTATGTCAATAGCATAGCAGTATTTAGATCCCTCCTTACTCAGGAATGATAAAATGCTTTCAATTTCGCTTAAACCAATTCCACCGCTCAAAAAGTAAGGTTTGGTTGATGGATAATCTTTTAAGATATCCCAATTAAAGGCATAGCCATTGCCACCTGGTAATTTTCCTTTGGTGTCAAAAAGAAAATAATCACAAACTTTTTCGTAGTCTTTTAATATTGAAAAATCAAATTCGTTTTTTATAGAAAAGACTTTGATGATTTCTTTTTTAGTGGATTTTAATAGTTTACAAGTTTCTGGTGATTCATTACCGTGTAATTGTATAATATCAAGATTGTATTTTTCAATTTTACGGGTAATGCTTTCAATTTTTTCATTTACAAAAACACCAACTTTCTTTATTGATTTTGATAACTTAGGAATTTCGCTTTCAAAATTTCTGGGTGAATTCTTATAAAAAATAAACCCAAAATAATCCGGTTGCAATGCTGCAACTTCATTTATGTTATGTTTTATGCCGCAGATTTTTAGTTTCATGTTTTTAAGGCGTTTATGAACTCTGTTGCACTTGCTCCTGGATTATCTGTTTTCATAAAGTTTTCTCCTATTAAAAATCCTTTATAACCCAAAAGCTGTAACTCTTTAATAGCATTAACAGAACTAATTCCACTCTCAGATACTTTTACAAAATCATCAGGTATTTGTTCACTTAATTGTTTTGATGTTTCTAGATTGACTTCAAAAGTTTTAAGGTTTCTGTTATTAACACCTATCATGTCTAAAGAAGGTATAATGGATTTTTGTAATTCTTCTTTGTTATGTACTTCTAACAACACATCTAGATGCAAACTTTTGGCTAGTTCTGAAAATTGTTTAATCTCATTTTTTGTTAAAATGGCTGCAATTAAAAGAATGGCATCTGCTCCATAAGATTTTGCTTCAATAATTTGATAAGAATCTATTATAAATTCTTTTCTTAAAAGGGGCAATTGACAACTGGCTCTAGCTAGTATTAAATCATCTAAAGATCCTCCAAAATATTTGCCGTTAGTTAAGATTGACATGCCACAAACACCAGCATTTTCATAACCTTTAGCCACATCTTGTACATTTAAACTTTGATTAATGATAGATTTTGATGGAGATTGTCTTTTATGTTCTGCAATGATGCCGCTTTCACTATTTTGAAGTGTTTTTGATAAAGAAATGGTTTCTCTTTTAAAAAGAACAGAAGATTCTAGTTGTTGAATAGGAATTAGAGATTTTTTTAAATCAACTTCTTTACGTTTATCACTTACTATTTTAGCTAAAATATTCATATTTATTTCCTGCGTAGGCAGGAATCTTTTTTAATTTATAATTAGATCCTGAATCAAGTTCAGGATGACACTACGTGTCACTTAACTCAATTAATTTATTGAAGCTTTCTTTTGCTTTACCGTTATAGAGCGATTCTTTGGCTAGTTCAAACCCTTCTTTATGAGAGATTTGTTTTGCAGTTGCTATAGCTAATCCTGCATTTGCACAAACCACATTGTTTTGAGCTTTGGTACCTTTTCCGTCTATTATTTTAGTAAATATTCGTGCTGACTTTCGTATAGTTTTACCTCCAAATAAGTCTGATTGCTCAATTTTGTTTATTTCAAAATCTTCAGGTTCAAATAATAATTCAGATGTGTTAGAAATAATTTTGGTTTTTCCTGTTAATGAAATTTCGTCGTAACCATCTAAAGTATGTACTATTGCGTAATTTTTGTTGGTTTCTTGATATAAGTAACCATATAATCTTAGTAATTCTAAATTGAATACACCGACCATTTGGTTTGTTGGAAAGGCAGGATTAACCAAAGGACCTAGCATATTAAAAAAGGTTTTCACACCTAGTTCTTTTCTAATTGGTGCTACTTTTTTCATAGCAGGATGAAATAGAGGAGCATGCAAAACACAAATGCCTGCTTCATCTATGCAGCGTTTTAAAAAATCAATGTTATTAGAAAACTTTATGCCTAAGTGTTCCATAACGTTTGATGATCCGCATGCTGATGAAACACCATAATTCCCATGCTTTGTAACATGAATACCTGCACCTGCTGTTACAAAAGATGCTATTGTAGAAATATTGAAAGTGTTTTTGCTATCTCCGCCTGTACCACATAAATCAATTGTATTATAACCTTCTAAATCTACAGGAATGCATAATTCTAAAAGTGCATCTCTAAACCCACGAAGTTCTTCTATGGTAATATTACGCATCATATAAACTGTTAGAAAAGAAGCGATTTGACTTTGATTGTATTTTCCGTTAGAAATATTAACTAAAACATTTTTGGCTTCTTCACTTGAGATGCTTTCTTGATTAATTAATCTATTTAATAATTCTTTCATTTTATGCTCGCTAAAGCGAGTAACTTTTTAATTTTACTTTGGTTAATAATGGGTTTCTGCCTTTGCAGTAATTGCAAAACTAGCTGTTCACCCAATTTTCTAAAATCTTTTTACCGTTGGGTGTTAATACAGATTCTGGATGATATTGTACACCTTTAACATCATAAACCTTATGCCTTAAAGACATTATTTGTCCGTTAGCATCTAATGATGTAGCTTCTAAACTGTCTGGTAAATTAGTACTCACCACCCAAGAATGGTAGCGACCAACTTTAAAGGTTTTATCTAAGCCTTTAAATAAGGTTTCATTATCTACACAAATAGTAACTTCAGTTGAAACACCATGATAAACCGATTTTAAATTTTCTAATGTACCTCCAAAAACCTCGCAAATAGCTTGTTGGCCTAAACAAACTCCTAATATACTTTTTGTAGGAGCGTATTTAGTAATTATAGCTTTAAGCAAGCCAGCTTCTTCTGGAATTCCTGGACCAGGTGACAGAACTATTTTATGAAAAGCATCAACTTCTTCAAGAGATAGTTTGTCGTTTCTTTTAACTGTGACATCGCAATCTAAATCCTCTAAATAATGAACTAGATTATAAGTGAAACTGTCGTAGTTGTCAATTACTAATACTTTTTTCATGCTCACTTCCCGCTAAAGAGGGATCCTTTTTTATTAAACTTCATTTTTTATAATTCTCTAGCTAATTCTATGGCTTTTGTTAAAGCACCTAATTTGTTATAGACTTCTTGCAATTCGCTTTCTGGATTTGATTGAGAGACTAATCCTGCTCCTGCTTGCCAAAAGAGTGTATGATTTTTACTCAAAAATGTTCTTATCATTATGGCATGGTTAAAATTGCCTTCAAAGTCCATAAAACCTATTGCACCTCCGTAATACGTTCTGCTTGTTTTTTCATATTTTTCAATGAGTTGCATAGCTTTATGTTTAGGCGCACCACTTAATGTGCCAGCTGGGAAAGTGTCTGCTACTACTTGCATAGTGTCTGTGTCTTTGTTTTTTATACCAGTTACTTTACTAACTAAATGGATTACATGAGAAAAGAATTGCACTTCTCTGTAATTCTCAATAGAAACATTAGAACCATTTCTGCTTAAATCATTTCTTGCTAAATCAACAAGCATTACGTGTTCACGATTTTCCTTATCATCTTCAATGAGTTGTTCTGCTAATTCTGCATCTTTTAAATCATTTCCTGTGCGTTTAAATGTGCCTGCTATGGGATGGATTTCTGCTTTTCTATCATTTACAATTAATTGTGCTTCAGGAGAACTACCGAAAATTTTAAAATTTCCGTAGTCAAAATAGAAAAGATATGGTGACGGATTAATACTTCGTAATGCTCTATAAACGTTGAATTCGTCTCCGCTAAATTGTTGTGAAAATTGTTTTGATAGTACTAATTGAAAAACATCACCTCTGGCACAATGCTTTTTTGCGAGCTCAACATGCTGTTTATATTCATCATCAGTTAAGTTAGATTGAATATCTCCTTTGCTGTTAAAGTTATAAGATGCGTATTGTCTGGTTTTAATTAATTGGAGTATCTCTTCAATATTATTTTCAGTATCAAAACAGTGCGCAAAAATATAGGCTTCGTTTTTAAAGTGATTTATAGCAATGATGTTTTGATAAACAGCATAGTAGACATCTGGAATGTCTATTGAATTATCTTTTTTAGATATTTCTATGTCTTCAAAATATTTAACAGCATCATACGCAGTATATCCAAAGATACCGTTGTTTATAAATTTAAATTCTTTGTTAGGTTCTACCTTAAAGCGTTGTGTGAATTTGTGGATTTCCTCTACGACACCAATCGTTTTTGCATAATTATTTTTGATACTGCCATCTGGATAAGTTTGAGATATTATCCCGTTTTTAACTGTGATTGATGCAATAGGGTTGCAACATATATAAGAGAAACTATTATCATTGGTGTGGTAATCACTACTCTCTAGTAAAATACTATTAGGAAATTTGTCTCTAATTTTCAGATAAATACTAACTGGTGTTATAGTGTCTGCAAGTATCTTTTTGTAATGTGTATATAGACTAAATGTTTTCATATTTACGTCACACTTTTAGGGTGTGGAATCTTTTAATTTTAATATTCTAAAATTAACACTTCAATTGTACTTAGAAAAGCTCAATACGGTTATTCAGAATAAAAAAAGGCTTGTCGTGAATGACAAGCCTTTTTTAATATTTTTACATACAAGGTTTATTTCACGAACATGAGTTTGAGAAATTCCACCACCAAGTATTATTTATTGTTTTTTTCATATTTAATTCAAATATAGAAATCCAAAGTTATAAATCAAATAAAAAATAAAAAAGACTGCCTATAAAAGACAGTCTCAGTTTTAATTAAGGGTTGCTATTAATCTTTCTTTTTCATTTAAGTTTAAAATTGTAAGTCTACCGTTAAATCAAATTCGTTATCAATGGCTTTGTCTTTTAGGTTGTCAAAAAAGCTAGAAGAGCCATATTTAATATCGTATTTTGTTCTATCTATTTTTAGGTTTGCAGTTGCTTTACTACCATTAATAGATATGTTAAATGTAACAGGATGTGTTTTTCCTTTTATGGTTAAATCGGCTGTAACCGAATAGGTGTTTTTTCCTTTAGATTCTGAATCAGTAATTTTTAGTGTTGATGTAGGATAGTTGTCTGTACCAAAAAAGTCGTCAGATTTAAGATGACCATCTAATTTTTTAGCATATTCACCTTTAATGTCTGTAGTGTTTATGCTAGTCATATCCATGGTAAAGTTACCGCCAATTAATTTATCGTCTTCTAGTTCTATAACGCCAGATTTCAAGTTAATTGTTCCTTCATGAGAACCTGTAACTTTATAACCTTTCCAAGTAACTTTACTTTTGCTTACATCTACTTTTTTTGATGTTTTTGATGTAAATGATACTAGAGCTAAAGCTAAAACTAGTATAAATGCAGATCTTAAAATATTCTTTTTCATAAGTATTAATTTTTGAGTTTTTGTTAAAATCTTAGTTTGTCTAAAAGCGTGTTTAATGTTTTTAGTTCTTCTAGACTTAAGTTTTTTGTTGTATTATCATTATTCTGATTGATTTTTGGATCTAATTCAGCTAATAATTCTAAACCTTTTTCTGTAATATAAATTTCAATTTTTCTTCTGTTAGTAGCGCATTGCTGACGTATAACTAATTCTTTAGAAACTAGTTTGTCTACAAGGCGTGTTGTGTTACTCATTTTGTTTAACATTCGCTCTTGTAAAGTGCTTAAATTGGCAGGATTTCCTTTTTGTCCTCTTAATATTCTTAAGACATTATATTGCTCAGCCGATAAATCATAATCTTTAAAAAAGTACATCGCTTTTTCTTTTAACCAATTATTGGTGTAAACTAGATTGATGATGGTTTTCTGACGCTCATCTAATTTTACAGTACTTTTTATATCTTCTTCTATCGACATTTGTCTATACAAATATTGTGTATACAAATATATAATTGATTTACTTTTGTACAAGCTTAGTTCGCTATAATTTTTTGTTAAATTTTTTAAGCCTAAGGTTTTGATTAATAAATTTATGAGATGAAGTATACTTTAATAATTGTGGTATTAGTTTTTTTATCTTGCAAAAATGAAACAAGTATTACTGGCGTGATTGGTGCTGAGGAAGTTACTAATAGTACACAATTAGATTACAAATTAGAGGTTTTTGATTATGATGGTTTAGAGCCATTAATTAACAAAGGTGATGATAAAGTCCATGTTGTTAATTTTTGGGCAACGTGGTGTGCTCCATGTGTAAAAGAATTACCTTATTTTGAAGAAATTAATAAAACTTATAAAAACAATAATGTAGAAGTATTATTGGTGAGTTTAGATTTTCCTAGAGATTACGATTCTAAACTAAAACCATTTATAAAGAAGCACAATTTACAATCTAAAATAGTTGCTTTTGATGATGTTAATCAAAATAGATGGATACCAGCTATAAATGAAAAATGGACGGGAGCTTTACCTGCAACCATCATTTATAATAAAAATAAACGCCAATTCTATGAGCGATCGTTTACAAAAGAGGAGTTAGAAACCGAACTAAAACAATTTTTAAGCCCATAATGACATTTGGAATATTTCATAAATAATTTTAATCATTTAAAACAAAACAATTCAAAAAATTCACATAATGAAAACTTTAAAATTACTCGCAGTAGTTGTATTAACATGTACACTATCTGCTTTTACAATTAAAACTGAAGGAAAAGGATATGAAATAGGCGATATAGCTACAGACTTTAGTTTAGAAAATATAGATGGCAATATGGTATCGCTTGCAGACTTTAAAGACGCTAAAGGGTTTATTGTTGTATTTACTTGCAATACTTGTCCTTATGCAGTAGCATACGAGGATAGAGTAGAGGCATTAAACAAAAAGTATGCAGATAAAGGGTATCCTGTAATTGCTATTATGCCTAATAATACAGATGTAAAACCTGGAGATAGTATGGAAGCTATGAAAGCTAGAGCAAAAGCTAAAGGTTTTACATTTCCTTATTTAATGGATGAAGGACAGAAAGTTTATCCACGATATGGAGCAACAAAAACACCACATGTATACATTTTAGAAAAAACTAAAAAAGGAAATGAAGTAAAGTATATTGGTGCCATAGATGATAACTATAAAGACGCTAGTGCTGTCAATGATAAATATGTAGAAAATGCTGTAGATGCGTTATTGCAAGGTAAGGAAGTTGAAGTAAATAGAACCAGAGCAATTGGTTGTTCTATAAAGGTCTAAAGCATAATTTATAACTATAACGACTAATTTTGTTAAAATTTAATCCGAAGTGTAACACTTCGGATTTTTTTTCGTCTATATCATAAGGAAATGTTAATTTTGTTTATAAACAAACTATAAAACGTGGATTTATTACAAAATGATTGGATAAAACAACTAGAGGAAGATAAGAACGCAGTTGTTTTAGATGTTAGAACTCAAGAAGAAATAGAATTAGGAGTAATACCTAACGCTATTCATATAGATATATATAAAGGTCAAGGTTTTATTTATGAAGTAGATAAGCTAGATAAAACCAAAAACTATTATGTATATTGTAAAGCTGGTGGACGAAGCGCACAAGCATGCGCTGTAATGAACCAGTTAGGATTTGAAAACACCTATAATTTAGTTGGCGGTTTTAGCCAATGGCAAGGTGAGGTTGTACTTATAGAATAAAAGAATAACTAAAAATATCCTGAATTTTTCAGGTCACAGGTATGAGAAAATTATTTATAATCAGTTGTTTTTTGTTAGTAGTGAGTTTTGGTACTAGTTGTATTGATAGTAAAATAGAAAATACAGGAGTAAAACTTGTAACTGCAGAAGAGATGCAATCTATCCTCGAGTTAGAGGATGTACAATTAGTAGATGTTCGTACTCCAAAAGAGTATAGTGAAGAGCGTATAGCTAATTCTCAAAATATAGACTATAACTCACCAACTTTTGATGAGGATATTACAAAATTAGATAAAACAAAACCTGTAATTCTGTATTGTAGACGAGGTAATAGAAGTGCCAAATGTGCAAAAAAACTAAAAGATGCAGGATTTGAAAAAATTTACGATTTAGAAGGAGGCATTTCAAAATGGCGACATTCTGATAAAATCGATATCGAAGTAAAGTCTTAAATTTATAAAACCGAACAATTTTGTTCGGTTTTTTTATGTTCTGTTTATTAGCGTTATAAATTTCAAGATATAGAAAAAATAGATCTATTTTAACCTCTCAAAGTAAACGATCTTACGTTTTACTTTGTAACAATTGTGATATTATATAAAATCACTATAAATAATTCCTAAGGTTTTTATAAATTAGACGACTTTTAAAAAATAATAAAATCGCAATTTTGATTTTTTGCGCATTAATATTTTGTATATGTCTATAAAAAAAGCCCTCCTATACTGCTTTTTAGCATTTTGTTTTTCATTTAATCTATCTGCCCAAGTTTTTGAACCTGTAAAATGGGAAACTAGTGTAGAAAAAATTTCAGATAATGAGTACGATTTAATTTCTAGTGCTACAATTGATAGTGGTTGGCATTTATATTCTCAAGAAGTGCCAGAAGGTGGTCCAATACCTACCTCGTTTTCTTATAAAGAAGATTCAGCTTATCAAAAAGATGGGAAAACACAAGAAGAAGAAGGTCATGTTGTTGATGATCCGGTTTTTGAAATGAAGATTAAATTCTTTGAAAATAAGACTGAATTTAGACAGCGTATCAAAGTATTAAATAAAGAACTGTCTATTGTAGAAGGTGAGGTTGGATTTATGGTTTGTGATGATGAAAAGTGTCTTCCACCAACTTATGTAGACCTAAAATTTAACCTTGAACAAGCAAAGTCTAATCAATTGTCTTTTGGTGAAAATGAAGATAATTCTACTTCAGGTATTTTAGAGCCAGTTAAATGGAAAACCTCAGTAGAGAAAGTTTCAGATACAGAATATATTTTAGTTTCAACTGCTAATATTGATGATAATTGGAAACTGTATTCACAAACAGTTCCGGAAGGTGGTCCAATTGCAACTTCGTTTGATTATACTGTTAAAGATGGAGTTAAGTTAATAGGTGAAACTATCGAAGCGGAGGGAAAAGAAGTAATGGACAAAGTTTTTGAATTAAAGATTAAATTCTTCAAAAAGTCCACTGTTTTTAAGCAAAAAATAGAAGTTACTGATAAGAATATAAAAAACATTAAAGCCGAAGTAGGCTTTATGGCATGTGATGATAAGCAATGTTTAGCGCCAAGTTTTTTAGATTTAGATTATGACTTAACAAAAGCTGTAAAAGGCTCAGATATTAAAACCAAAAAAGATAAAGGAGCCACTAAAGGCTTATGGTCTATTTTTTTAGTAGCGTTTTTATCAGGTTTTGTTGCGTTATTAACGCCTTGTGTGTTTCCTATGATACCAATGACTGTAAGCTTCTTTATTAAGCAAAGTAAATCTAAAACTAAAGGCATTAGAAATGCTGTTATTTATGGATTATCTATCATTGTTATTTATGTTCTGTTAGGAACAATTATAACTGCAATATTTGGTGCAGATGCATTGAATGCGCTAGCAACTAATGTTTGGTTTAACCTTATTTTCTTTTTATTGTTAGTTGTTTTTGCAATTTCATTTTTAGGAGCATTTGAGATTGTTTTACCAAATTCATGGGCTAATAAAGCAGATAGACAAGCCGATAGAGGAGGTCTTGTAGGTATATTTTTTATGGCACTTGCATTAGCTATAGTGTCTTTTTCTTGTACAGGGCCAATAGTTGGAACAATTCTAGTTGAAGCAGCTTCAAAAGGTGGTGTTGCACCAGTTATAGGTATGTTAGGATTTTCTACAGCAATAGCACTTCCATTTGCTTTATTTGCAGCTTTCCCAGGATGGTTAAATTCGTTGCCTAAATCTGGTGGTTGGTTAAATACAGTTAAGGTCGTATTAGGGTTTTTAGAGTTAGCTTTAGCTTTTAAATTTTTATCTCAAGCAGATTTAGTATTACAATTACATTGGTTAGAGCGCGAAGTGTTTTTAGCTATTTGGATAGCTATTTTTGGTGCATTGTCTTTATATCTTTTTGGAAAAATTCAATTACCACACGATTCGCCTTTAAAGCATATTTCAGTTGGTAGATTATTATTAGGTCTATTAACCTTATCGTTTACAGTATATATGATTCCTGGTCTTTGGGGAGCACCTTTAAATATTATTAGTGCTTTTCCACCACCAATAGATTATAGTGAATCTCCTTATGGTGTAGGAAACTCAAAAGGTGGTAGTGCTGGTTCTGTCCACGCTGAAGATTTACCAGATGGCGCACACCTTTTAGCACCTCATGATATTTTAGCATTTAATGATTATGAAAAAGGTTTAGCGTATGCAAAAGAAGTAGGAAAACCTGTTATGTTAGATTTTACTGGCTGGGCTTGTGTAAATTGTCGTAAAATGGAACAAAACGTATGGGTTAAACCTAAAATATTATCTAAGTTGAAAAACGATGTAGTTTTAATCTCTTTATATGTAGATGAGCAGATAAAGTTTCCTGAAGGACAAGCGCCAGATTCAAAATTGAAGCCTGGGAAAAAACTAAGAAATGTTGGTCAGAAATGGAGTGAGATGCAAACCATTAGGTACAAAACTAATACCCAACCTTATTACGTGCTTATGGATCATAATGAGGAAAATATAATTGATCCGGTTGGTTACACTCCAGATGTTGAAGAGTATAATAATTGGCTTAAAACAGGTATAGATAATTTTAAGAAAGACTAAATTCTAAAATAGACACTTTCAAAAGAAATTTTATAACACCAATTATAGGTTGTGAATTGAGCTTAACTAATAGGTGGGAGCTATATATTGTTGTGCTCTAAATGGTTCTTTGGGCATCATTTATAGGGTTATATTATTGGTTTAATCATGCTGTTTTTTTCTTAGTTTGTTGTGTGTGGTTTTAGCGTTTTCTTTAAATGTAGTAACCATAAAAGAGCTTGTGAATTATGGTATAAGAAAACTAAAAATTGAACAGAAGCTAAAAAACAAGACTAAATACAGTGCCTTCTCCTTCTATACTTTTTACGATAATTCTTCCTTTGTGAAGTAGCATAATTTGTTTACAAAGACTTAGTCCAATTCCACTACCAGTAGCTTTACTCGTAAAGAATGGAACAAATATATTCTCAAGAATGTCTTGTGGTATGCCTGTACCGTTATCATAGACTTTAATAACAATATCTCTGTTTGAGTTTTGAGTAGCAATGACTTTAATCTCTGGGTTTTCACTGTTTTTACATGCGTCAACGGCATTAAGTATTAAGTTGATTAAAACTTGTTCAATGAGATGTGTGTCTATATCTAACTCTAATTTTGGTCCAGAAATCTTAAATTCAATATTAATATGCTTTGCCTCAATTGAAGGCGCCATCAATAATTGAATATTATTAAATAGTTCTGATATTCTAACTCGTTGTAGGTTAAGATTGGTGACTTTGCTTAAGCTACGATAGGTTTTAGCGAATTTCAATAAACCTTCGCTTCGATTTTTTATGGTTTTAATTCCTGCATTTAAATCTTCTAATTCTAATGAATTTTCCTTTGGTTGTTCTATTGCTAATTGTAAATTGAATTGCAAAGTATCTGCTAAAGACGAAATTGGAGCAATGGAATTCATAATTTCATGAGTCATAACACTCAATAATTTTTTCCAAGATTCAGACTCATTTTTATTCAAGGTGTTATCAATATCTTGTATAACAACTAGTTTAAATGCATCTTCATCTACTTGAAAAACAGTGTCAGATATTAAGATTTTAATGCTCTCATTTTGCAGTGAAATGGATATAGAATTAGGTTCTCTATGATAGGTTTCAAAAACTGTATTAAACAACTCCGGTTTTCTGCTTTCAACAAAGCGGATGTTTTTAAATGATGGTAAATCTAATATATCACTAAAAGAATCATTGGACCATAGAACATCTCCCGTCTCTAGATTATAGGCAATAATGCCTATATCTACCATTTCTAGAATTTTTTGAAGATAAACATATTGGGCTTCATTTTTAGAATTAATTTCTTTTATGGTTCTATTAATTTCATTAAATCCTGCATATAAAAACCGAATATCCTTAGGGCCTCTGTCCTCTGGAAACCATCTCGAAAAATCACGATATTTCACGGCTTCAAAAAAGTCATCCATGGCTACAAAACGGCGTTTTACAAAAGTGTAAGTGTTTGCAATAAGATAAAGTAAGGCTAGACATGTTAGGACTACATAAATGATGTAATCTTTATAAATACAATACGTTAAACCTAAAATTGTACTAGTAATTAGTAAAATTCTAAAAAGTAGTCTAAAGATGTAACCTTTAAAGTTCATGCTTCTCTAGTCGTCTATAAAGTGCAGCTCTTGTGATACCTAATTCTTTTGCAGATTTAGAGACATTTCCTTTATGTTTTTCTAATACAGTGAGTATAGCATTTTTTTCAATGTCATCTAAGTTCATGCTTGTAGTCTCTATGCTTTTTGTTGCCGTAGATCTTTCAATAGATGAAAAGACTAAATCTTCAGGTTTCAACATATTGCCATCTGTCATAATTACGGCGCGTTCTAAAGCATATTGTAATTCTCTAACATTTCCTGGGAAGTCATGTTGTTTCAATTTTGAAATAAAACCAGTATCGAAAGAGAAGTTAGTTTTATTATATTTTTCAGCATAAAGTGCAACAAAATGATGAGCTAGTTCTGTGATATCTGTTCCGCGATTACGAAGAGGTGGTACAATGATATCAACCGTATTAATTCTGTAAATTAAATCTTTTCTAAATCGCTTTTCATCGGCCAAAACTTTAGGGTTTTCATTAGTAGCACAGATTAATCGTATGTCAATTGGAATAGAAGTATTAGAGCCAAGAGGAGTAACCTGTCTGTTTTGTAGAACTGTTAATAACCTAGCTTGTTGAGCTAAAGTAATATTACCAATCTCATCTAAAAATAATGTGCCACCATTAGCAGCTTCAAAACGTCCTTTTCTGTCTTCGCGAGCATCGGTAAAAGCACCTTTTTTGTATCCAAAAAGTTCGCTCTCAAACAGTGAAGATGTCAACGCTCCCACATCAACTTTTATAAAAGGTTTGTTTTTTCTATTTGAGTTATCATGAAGTGCTCTAGCTATTAAGTCTTTACCAGTTCCATTTTCGCCAAGTATAAGAACATTGGCATCTGTAGGTGCTACTTTTTTTAATTTTACAAAAACATCGTTCATCACATCACTGTTGCCAATAATTTCTACACTACTAGAGTTTATAGTTTCTTTTTTAGTGGATCTAGACGTTTTACTTTTTAAGATGGTAGATGTAGTTTCGAGAATCTTATCATTTTTCCAAGGTTTCATTAAGAAATCAGATGCTCCTTCTTTAAGACCTTTTATTGCTAAATCTATATCTGCATAGGCGGTCATAAGAATAACCGCTATTTCGGGATTTAGTTTTTTAATTTTATTCAACCAAAAAATACCTTCATTACCAGTATTAACAAGTCCATTAAAATTCATATCTAGAATTATAATGTCAAAGTTATTACGCTCAATAAGCGAAATAATATTATTAGGATTTTTTTCGGTGATTACTTCCTTAACTTGAGGCTTAAGAAGTAAGCGCAATGCAGTAAGTACGTCTGCATCATCATCAACAACTAATATGCTAGCATTTTTTAAAACCATCTATACAATATTACGATATATAGACTGCTTATGAAAATAATTTTTTTGGTCTTTTAAGAGTGTACATATTCGAACATAAAGTGTATCAAAAACGGACACTTTTGTTTTTATAAGTAAATTTTAAATCACTGATTGTTAGTGATTTGTTTTTTTGGCATCATCTTCACTATATAATAAGTGTCATAAAAAAATAAAAATGGACGTACCAATTCAAAAGAAAAAATTCTCAAGTAAAAAGCTAGGGCTTATAGCTGGTATTTTGGCAATTATTGCATTGATTACTTATGTAATTGTAAATACATCAGGTGGCTCTAAATTGAATGTAGAAAAAGAACGTATTTCTATCCATACCGTAGCAAAAGATATTTTTCAAGAAAATATTCCTGTGAATGGAATAGTACTTCCTATTACTACTATTTATTTAGATGCTTTAGAAGGCGGTCGTGTAGAAGAAAAATTTGTAGAAGATGGTGCTATGATGAAAAAGGGTGAACCAATTTTGCGTTTATCCAATACAGATTTAGAATTAAGTTTAGTTAATCAAGAAACTTCAGTTTATAATCTATTGACTCAAATGCAGATTTCGCAAAATGCCGCACGTCAAAATACAATTAATAGACAAAACCAATTTACTGATGTAGAGAATAGTTTAATAGAAGCTGAACGTGTATACAATCTGAATAAACGCTTATATGATAAAGGAGCGATTGGTAGAATGGATTACGAATCTTCTAAGAATAATTTTGATTATCAAAAAGAACGTATGAAGCTTGCTAAGCAAGTGCTTTCAGAAGATTCAATTTCTTCTAGACTTGAAATTAATCAAGCTAAGAGTTCATACGCCAGAACGCAAAGTGCTTTAGAGTTAATGCGCAAAAAGGTAGGTGATCTTGTAGTGCGTGCACCAATAGATGGTCAATTAACATCCTTAGATGCTGAGATTGGACAATCTATTACTAAAGGAACTCGATTAGGTCAGGTAGATGTTACAAGTGCTTATAAAGTAAGAGTAGATATTGATGAGCACTACATCTCTAGAATATACAATGGACAAACAGGAACTTTTAAACTTAATAATAAAACATACACATTAGTGATAAAGAAAGTGTTTACGCAAGTCAATAATGGACGTTTTCAAGTAGATATGAAATTTGAAGGTGAAGTTCCAGAAGGCATTAGAAGAGGGCAAAATTTACAAATACGTGTAGCTTTAAGTGCAGAGAAAGAAGCCTTATTAGTAGCCAAAGGAGGATTTTTTCAAAAAACAGGTGGTAACTGGATGTATAAAATAAGTGAAGACGGAAACACTGCTTATAAAGTAAATGTAAGGTTAGGAAGTCAAAACACAGAATATTATGAAGTTCTTGAAGGCTTAAATCCAGGAGATAAAGTCGTTACATCTAGCTACGACTCTTTTGGTGATGTTGAAGAACTAATATTGAAATAACAGAGACAATCAATTAAAAAATGAATACAATGATACAAATTACCGATTTAGAGAAGTTTTACAAAACTGAAGAGGTTCAGACCATAGCGCTCAACAAATTATCTTTTGATGTAAAGGAAGGTGAATTTGTTGCCATCATGGGGCCATCAGGCTGTGGTAAATCTACACTGCTAAATATTTTGGGGCTCTTAGATGATCCTGATGGTGGTAGCTTTATGTTTAACGGAACGGAGGTTGCTGGTTATAACGAACGCAAGCGTTCAGAATTACGCAAACACAACATAGGTTTTGTGTTTCAAAGTTTTAATCTTATCGATGAGCTTACTGTTTTCGAAAATGTTGAGCTACCATTAATCTATACAGGTGTAAAACCAGCTGAGCGAAAAAATAAAGTTGAAGCTGTGTTAGAAAAAATGCAAATAATGCATCGTAGAAACCATTTTCCACAGCAATTATCTGGAGGTCAACAACAGCGTGTAGCCGTAGCAAGAGCAGTTGTTAATAATCCTAAATTAATCTTAGCTGATGAACCAACAGGAAACTTAGACAGTACAAATGGAAATGAGGTTATGGATTTGCTTATAGATCTTAATGAAGCAGGTACAACAATCATTATGGTAACGCATAGTGAGCATGATGCTAAGTATAGTCATCGCATTATTAGAATGTTAGATGGTCAAAAAGTTACAGAAAACATTTTAGCATAAAAATGATCATCAATCAAAATCAATCAGTTAGGTGAATGCACTTCAGTATTATTTTCCAGCTAATCGGTTAAAATATACTGAAGTGTTGCAGCCACAACAATTCACTTTCGCTAAAACTTTGGTGAATAAATCAAAAAACGGACAGTAATTTAAAGAAACCATGCTCAAAAATTATTTCAAAATAGCATTTAGAAACCTACTTAAAAATAAGGTGTATTCATTTATTAATATTTCTGGATTAGCTATTGGGATGGCTGCGACCATGCTTATTGGGCTTTGGATTTACGACGAGCTTAGCTACAATAGTTATTTTGAAGATAAGGATACAACGGCCATTATCTATCAGCATCAAACTTGGAATGGTGATATTGGTACTGGTCCAGCAATCCCAAGGCCTTTAGAGTTTGCATTGCGTGAGCAGTATGCCGATAATTTTAAACACATTGTAATGTCGTCATGGGAGCAACCTAGATATTTAAAATTTGGTGAAACTAATATTTATACGACTGGTTACGCCATGCAAAAAGGTGCGCCAGATTTATGGAATTTAGAAATTATTGAAGGTGTTAAGAATGGTTTGGATGATATGAATTCGATAATGATATCTGAGTCTACATCTAAGGCACTATTTAATTCTGAAAATGCCATTGGTAAAACAATAAAAGTTAACAATGCACATGATTTAATTGTTTCAGGCATATACAAGGATATTCCAGAAGGCAATTTTTTTAGTGCTATGGAATTTATTATGTCTTGGGAATTCTATATAACAACACAAGATTGGGTAAGAAATGCTAGAGACCAATGGGATAATAATTCTTTTCAGCTTTTTGTGCAGATTAATGAGAATACCACAATGGATGCGGTAACGTCTAAGATTGTTGATGTTAAAAAAATAAACGCGCCCGGTTTGGTAGAATACAATCCTGAAATGTTCTTGCTTCCTATGAAAGATTGGTATTTGCGAAATAGTTATGAAAATGGTGTACAGTCTGGAGGACGTATTGAAAATGTATGGCTTTTTGGAGTTATAGGCACTTTTATTTTATTACTAGCTTGTATCAACTTCATAAATTTAAGTACAGCACGTTCCGAAAAGCGTGCCACGGAAGTAGGGATTAGAAAATCAATTGGCTCTCAACGTGGGCAACTTATATTTCAATTTTTAACAGAGTCATTCCTAATCGTAGTATTGGCGTTTATTCTAGCAGTTTGTATTGTACTTGTAAGTTTAAATGGGTTCAATAATCTAGCTAGTAAGTCTATCATTTTTCCTTGGACAAATGTTGGGTTTTGGTTGTTTTCATTACTATTCATATTAATTACTGCATTTCTGTCGGGAAGTTATCCTGCTTTGTACTTGTCATCCTTTAATCCAGTTGCAGTCTTAAAGGGTACGTTTAAAGCAGGTCGTTATTCGTCTTTGCCAAGAAAAATTCTTGTGGTAACACAATTTACGGTTTCCATAGCCTTAATTATTGGCACTTTGGTAGTTATGAATCAGATTCAATTTAGTAAGGATAGACCAACTGGATATGATAAAAAGGGCTTAATTCAAATTCCTGTGATGAGCTCTGAGTTTGATGGTAAGCAAGAAACGATGCGAAACCAGTTTTTGGCTTCTGGTGGTGCGGTTAGTATGACAACCATGAGTAGTCCAACAACAAGTGTATGGTCTAATCGCAGTGGTTATACTTGGGAAGGAAAGCCAGAAGGGCTTCAGGAAGATTTAGCGTATACATCTGTGAGTTATGATTTTGTAAAAACACTAGGACTAAGACTTATTGAAGGTCGTGGTTTTTCGCGAGAATTTGCTACAGATTCTAATGCAGTTATTCTTAATAAAACAGCTCTTAAGCACATGGGTATTCAAAATCCAATAGGAAAATATATAAAATCTAGTGATGTAGAAGAGGACTTCGTGCCAATGAAAATCATTGGTGTTATTGATGACATGATTGTACAATCACCTTATGAACCTGTTAAGCAAGCTATGTATGAATTTGATAGATTTGGTAATATCTCATTCTACAACTTAAGACTTAATCCTCAAAAAAGCACTAGTGAAAGCTTATCGCTTATTGAAAGTGTTTTTAAAAAGAATTTTCCAGATACACCTTTTGATTATCAATTTGTTGATGAAGAATATGGTAGGAAATTTAGAGCAGAAGAACGTATTGCTAGCTTGGCAAGAGTGTTTACGATCTTGGCCATTTTTATAAGTTGTTTAGGATTGTTTGGTCTGGCATCTTATGTGGCAGAACAGCGTACAAAAGAAATAGGTGTTAGAAAAGTATTAGGTGCTTCTATTAGTCAGTTATGGTTGTTGTTATCCAAAGACTTTATTGCGTTGGTAACCATTGCACTTCTGGTAGCGTCACCTATTGCTTATTATGTTATGAGCCAATGGTTACAGAAATTTACTTATAGAACTTCTGTAGGTTGGGATGTGTTTGCCATTGCTTGTTTTGGTGCATTAATCATCACCTTAATAACGGTTAGTTTTCAGGCTATAAAGGCAGCAACAGCAAATCCTGTGAAATCATTACGTACGGAATAGGGATGAAGCTGAAGACGAAGATGATACCGAAATCGAACTTAAAAATTAACAATCGTAAATCATGATTAGAAATTATTTTAAAATAGCAATAAGGAATCTATTACGAAACAAAGGCTTAACCTTTATTAATCTAGTTGGATTGTCAACCGGTTTTGCTATTACCTTACTCATTGTGCTTTATGTTCAGTTTGAAAAAAGTTATGAAGCTGAAAATCCAAAAGCCAATAATGTTGTAAGACTTACTTTAAATTATTTAACAGGAAATACGGTCACTACAGAAGATTGTGAAGTGTATCCATCTGTTGGGCCAAGAATTAAAGATGAACTTTCTGAAGTTGAAAAATACACGAGAGCTTATGCTATAGGTGAGCCTTATTCACCGATTCAAGTTGGTGAAAAGGAATTTCTTATGAAAGAACTTTATGCTGTTGATGCCGATTTTTTTGACATGTTTAATTATAAATTAATACATGGTAATGCAACCAACTTATTTCAAAAACCAAATGAAGCAGTTGTTACCGAGTCTCTAGCACTTAAGTATTTTAATCGTACAGATGTGGTTGGTGAAGTATTAAAGTCTTCAAAAGCAGGAGGTACTATTCTATATAATATTGTCGGCGTTACACATGATAGTCCACCAAATACACATCTTAAATTTGATATGCTTATTTCGTATTCAACGATGTATGCAGATCCACAGATGGTGAGCAGACATGGTGAACGTAAAGATAATTGGAGCAACAATAACTCTTACATGTACGTACAGCTTGCTGAAGGAGCTAAGTATAAAAATTTTGAAAGTTCATTACACGCTTTTAACAAACGCTTAATCGCTGAAGAAAAAATTGAAAGCGAAGCCATTGTTGGTCAAAAAATAACAGATATTCATTTGTATTCGCATAAAACTTTTGAGCCAGAAACCAATGGTGATGCCAATGCTGTATTCTTTCTTTTTGTAGTTTCTATTTTAATTATAGTTAGTGCTTTTGTCAATTATATAAATCTAACTACAGCAAAAGCTTTAGATAGAGCTAAAGAAGTTGGTGTAAAGAAAGTGTTGGGCTCAACAAAATCGCAGTTGCGCTTACAATTTTTGGTAGAATCTTTAGTCTTAAATAGTATTGCTGCTGGTATTGCAATTGGTATTGTTGCTATGGTAAAATCTAATTTTATCGGCTTGTCTGGACTTCCTGAACAGTTTGCAATATTTAAAAGTGTTTCTTTTTGGTTGTTACTGCTTTTATTTGTGATTTTAGGCGGATTACTTTCAGGATTTTATCCAGCTTTTGTGTTATCATCATTTAAGACTTCGACCGTTCTTAAAGGAGATTTTTCACATTCCTTAAAAGGCAATCTCTTACGAAAAGGCTTAGTGGTATTTCAATTTGCTATTACCATTATTTTATTGATTCAAACGTTTACAGTAAATCAACAGCTCGATTTTATACGAGATCTAGATAAAGGTATTAATGTTGAAAACAGTATTGTAATTGAATCACCAGCTAAAAATGCTACAGCAAATTATTCAGCATTTAAACAAAAATTAGTAGCTAATTCTAATGTGAAAACAGTGTCTTTATCGCACACTGTACCTGGTTTACCTTCTAGTGCACTTACAACAACAGCCGATATTCATATCACAGGAACAACACCAGATAAATACCACAATTTTTATCTCACTTTTGTGGATAATGATTATGTGCCATTGTTGAATTTAGAGTTACTTTCTGGCGCTAATTTTGATGAAAATTCAACACCTCAAAAATCTGAAGTACTTGTTAATAAAGAAGCCTTAAGCCGTTGGAATATTACAAACACAGATGAAGCTATTGGTAAAAAGCTAGCATTTTGGGGCAATGAATGGACGATTAAAGGTGTAGTTAATGATTACCACCAGTTATCGCCAAAATCACCAATGCTACCAATGATTCATATTTTTAGTAACACCTTTAGAAGTTTAGCTTCTGTACAATTTACTAGTGGTTCGCCTCAAGACAATTTAGCTTTTGTAGAGCAAATTTTTGCTGAGGTGTATCCTGGTGCAGCATTTTCATCATTTTTTATGGATCAAGAATATGACAATCAATATAAGATAGAAGACCGTTTTAAAAGTGTATTCATGATTCTTACTATAATTTCTATCCTTATTGCTTGTTTAGGCTTGTTAGGATTAGCATCATTTGCAGTAGCCAAAAGACAAAAAGAAATTGGTATACGAAAAGTTGTTGGTGCAAGTACTACAGCCATACTCATATTACTTTCCAGAGACTTTGTAAAAACAGTATTAATCTCAGTGCTCATTAGTGTGCCAATTACATATTTATTGGTTAACAAATGGCTCAACAACTTTGCTAATAAGATTGATGTTAATGTTTGGTTGTTTGTGTTTCCTATTTTGGTGGTATTTGCAATGGTATTACTATCTATTAGTTATAAAACTATAAAATCTGCTATTGCTAATCCTGTAAAATCATTACGAGCTGAATAGGATTGAGAACGAAGATGAAATTATAATTGAACTTGAAAATCATCAATCATAAATCGTTAATCATGATTAAAAATTATTTCAAAATAGCATGGAGAAACCTTATGAAAAACAAGGCGTTTTCTCTAATAAATATCATTGGAATCACTATTGGTTTAAGTGCATCGTTTGTAATGGGTTTAATGATTTATTACGATTATACTTTTGATAATTTTCATAAAGATGGAGAACGCATTTATAGAGTGGTTACGGATTTTGATGAGCCAGATGGTATGTACCATAATTCAGGTGTAACCTTAGCGCTCGAAAATGCAATAAAAGATAATACCAATTTTGAAGTTATAAGTGGGTTTTATATAGAACGGCCTTCAAAAGTTGAGAATCTTGAAGATGCTACGGTTTTTAAATGGCCTAGTCAAGTCATCTATACTGATCCTGAGTATTTTGAAATGTTTAATTATAATTTCATTGCTGGTGATGCTATTTTAGCACTTTCAAAACCTAATACAGTTGTATTAACAACTACAAGAGCAAAACTATATTTTCCAAAATTAGAGCCTACAGAAATTATTGGAAAATCACTCATGTATAACGATTCCATACCTATCAAAGTAACTGGAGTTGTAGAGCATCTAAAAGGACGAACAGATTTTGTGTTTCAGGAATTTATTTCTAGACCAACCTTGCTTCAAACATCAATGCGTGAGCAAATTTTAGAACAAAATTGGAATGCTACAAATTCTAACTCGCAATTGTATGTGAAAACAACTGCTAATGCCAATTTTGAGCAAATTCAAACAGCCTTAGATGCATTGGCAGAGGCACATTTAGATGAAGAATCTAAAGCTTATGGTGAAACACGACAATTTACGCTACAACCGTTAAGCGATATTCATTTTAATGAAAAATATGGTATTTACGATTGGGATCGTGGACAAGCTAGTAAAGCATTACTAAGAAATTTAGCGCTTATCGCTGGGTTTTTATTGCTTTTAGGTTGCATTAATTTTATTAATTTAAATACGGCTCAAGCTACACAACGTGCCAAAGAAATTGGAATTAGAAAAACCTTAGGAAGTTCTAGAAAGCAATTAATTGCTCAATTTTTAGGCGAAACCTTTTTGTTAGTTATTGTAGCAGCTATAATATCTTTAGGCTTAGCGCAATGGTTAATACAATCTGCGTTTGTAGATTTTGTGCCACAAGATTTAAGTATTCAGTTGTTAAGTGAACCTATTGTTATTGTTGGTGTGGTAGTGTTACTTCTGGCAGTAACTTTTCTCTCTGGGTATTATCCTGCCATAATTTTGTCTAAGCTAAATACAGTTTTAGTATTAAAAAATCATTTGGCTGTTGGCGAAAACAAAGTCGGT
>NZ_JAOARH010000050.1 GCF_025210595.1 Winogradskyella sp. | reverse complement strand
TTAAAACTTCAAGAAACTGCAACTAGCTTTGCTGAGTGGTATGCTTCAGACAATGAGTAATCATCATCACATAAAGATACCGAAAGGCAAGAAGGTTTATTTTGCTTCCGATAATCATCTTGGAGCACCAACCATGGAAGCTTCTCGTCCTCGCGAAAAAAAATTTGTATCCTGGTTAGATGAAATAAAGCACGATGCTGCTGCCATTTTTCTTGTCGGTGACTTGTTTGATTTTTGGTTTGAGTACAAAACCGTTATCCCAAAAGGATTTACCAGAACCCTTGGTAAATTAGCAGAAATTAGTGATTCTGGTATTCCGATTTATTTTTTTGTAGGCAATCACGATTTATGGATGAGTGGCTATTTTGAAGAGGAACTCAATATTCCTGTATATCATAAACCACAAGAATTCACATTTGAAACGGTTACTGAGCGTAGTCGAAGCACTTTTTTTATTGGCCATGGAGATGGTTTAGGGCCAGGAGATAAAGGCTATAAACGCATGAAAAAAGTATTCACTAATCCTTTTTTTCAATGGCTGTTTCGTTGGCTTCACCCAGATATTGGTGTAAAAATTGCTCAGTATATGTCAGTTAAAAATAAAATGATTTCTGGCGATGATGACGCAAAATTTTTAGGAGAAGAGAATGAATGGTTAGTTCAATACTGTAAGAAAAAGCTACAGGAAAAGCATCGTGATTTTTTTGTGTTTGGTCATAGACATTTACCATTAGAAATTAAACTCAATGAAACTTCAGAGTATATTAATTTAGGAGATTGGATTAAATACTACACCTATGGTGTTTTTGATGGTCTTGATTTTAAACTAAACGTTTATAAATAAAGCATTAGCACAAATTAAAAAGCCCTAAAAACAAATCTTATGTTAGAAGTCTATCAATATTTCATCTTAATTGGAGTTGGATTTTTAGTAGGTTTTATAAACACAATAGCAGGTGGTGGTTCTTTAATAACACTACCTGTTTTAATATTTTTCGGCTTACCACCTAGTGTAGCTAATGGAACAAATAGGGTTGCCATAGTTATACAAACATCTATGGCTACTGCTGGTTTTAAAAGTAAAGGTGTCTCCACGTTTCCATTTAATATTTACTTAGGCATTTCAGCATTATTTGGCGCAATATTAGGTGCTAGAATAGCTGTAGATATAAAAGGAGAAACATTCAACAAAATATTAGCTATTATAATGATTGCTGTTGTTTTGCTTATTGCATTTAAACCAAAACTAAAAACGGAAGCTATGCAAGAACGCTTAACAGGAAAACACTTATGGCTAGGCATTATTGTTTTTTTCTTTTTTGGTATTTACGGAGGATTTATTAATGCAGGAATAGGATTTATAATGATTCTGTTTTTACATTATGTTCATAAAATGAATTTAGTACGTGTAAATGCTACTAAGGTTGTGGTTGTTTTATTATACACATTATCTGCCTTAGTTGTTTTTATATTAAATGATAAAGTAAATTGGACTGTTGGCTTAATATTAGCTATAGGAAATGGATTAGGTGCATGGGTTGCTAGTAGGTTTTCTGTTAAAAAAGGAGATGGTTTTATAAAAACCTTTATGATTATAATGATAGCAGCAATGGCTATTAAATTATGGTTTTTTTAGCTATTGATACTTCAATATTTTAAATTCAACGCGTCTATTTAATTGCCTTCCTTTTTCTGTTTTGTTCTCAGCAACGGGTTTTGAACTTCCAAAACCAAAAGATTTAATTCTGGTGGTATTAAGACCTAACGAAATTAAATAATCGGCAACTGCTTTTGCGCGTTGCTCAGATAATTCTTTATTCCTTTCATTGGTTCCTACATTATCAGTATGTCCATAAATCTCAATGCTTAAAGCTGAATTTTCGTTTAGATATAAATAAAGCTCATCTAATTCATTTAAAGAGACCTTTAATAAATCTGCTTTATCAAAATTGAATAAAACATTATTGAATTTATAAATTTTATTGACTTTAAGTACTTTGTCTTTGTTTTCGTTTTTTGGTGTATCTACATTTTCATAGACTTCTTTTTCTATAGCTTCTATGGAAACATCATCTATATAGTAGTATGAAAAAAACAATGGACTTGTAGATAGTACTTTATGTTTTTTTGTTTTAGGGTTTCTGTAAAAATTTCCAATTGAAAAATAATTTTCATAACCTTCAGCAGTAAATTCAAAAGAATATTTCATCCAAGATCTCTTATCAGAAAAATATATATCATCCCTATTTGAATAGACTTTATATTGCTTTTTAGTTGCTTTTGATGGTTTAATCGTTTTTTCGCAACTATTGTTTTTATAACAAGGCTTTAATTGTTCTTCCGTAATTAAAACCTGTATATCTTTTAATGCATAGGAAGATTTATCTGCTAAACTTAAATAAAAGGTCATTTTATACTTTTTACCTTTCTCTAATACTTTAGACAGCTTTCCTTGTATGTATTCTCTATAATTCTTATCAGTATAAACGTAAATACCTGAATATGAACTCCCGGATTTAGCTTTTTGATAACCATTATAATTTTTTATTCCTGTGTTTTCATTTTCAGAACATGCACTAAAGAAATCTGTTGAACCCATATTTGGTATTGACCACTCAGAGACACTACTAGAAAATGCTCCTATGCGCCATGGACATTCATTGTAAGTCTCAAAACTAGGGTTGATTATTAGGTTTTGCCCTAATAATATAGAACTAGCAATAAGAAAAAGAAGGGTGGTAATTTGTTTCATGTTTTTATCAACGAAACACATGGTTATTTATTCTTTAATGTCTTTAACCTTCAATTGCAAACTCACATTACCATTCCAATGATTTTCATCAATAGAATAAGCAATATTGAAAGTTTTAGGGTTTTTGATGATCTCTATTTTATCTCCTAAACCAAAACCTATGCATACAAATTTATCTGAATAAGATTGTGCTACTGTAAGTCTAATATGTTTGCCATCTTCACCAACACATTTTCCCCAACCTGTATCTTTAACATTTTGCGTCATAAAAGTTGGTGACATATTTCCAGGACCAAAAGGAGCAAACTGGCGGATAATTCTAAATAGCTTAGAGTTTATCTCACTCAAATTAATTTTCATGTCAATCTTTAGCTCTGGTGTTAAAAGTTTTGGATCTATAGTTTCTTTTACAACAGATTCGAACTTTGTTTTAAAAGCCTCGTAATTTTCAGGTAATAATGTTAATCCTGCAGCATATTTATGACCGCCAAATTGCTCTATATATTCTGAACAAGCCTCTAAGGCATTATAAACATCAAAACCTTTTACCGAACGTGCCGAAGCTGCTAATTTGTCTCCGCTTTTTGTAAATACTAATGTAGGTCTGTAATACGTTTCGGTTAATCTCGAAGCTACAATACCAATAACTCCTTTATGCCAAGATTCATCATAAACAACAGTAGTGAAACGTTCTTTTTCATCGTTTTCTTTAATTTGAAGTAAGGCTTCTTCTGTAATACGTTTATCCGTTTCTCGTCTATCTGTATTAAACTGATTAATATCAACAGCATATTCAGCTGCTAAATTAAAATCTGTTTCCGTTAATAGAGTTACAGCATGGTTACCATGTTTCATTCTTCCTGCTGCATTAATACGTGGAGCAATAATAAAAACAACGTCAGTAATCGTTAGCTCATCCTTTTTAACCTCTGCAATAATAGCTTTCATTCCTGGTCTTGGATTGGTATTAATGACTTGCAATCCCAAGTAAGCTAATGCTCTGTTTTCGTCAACTATAGGTACAATGTCTGCTCCTATAGCAGTAGCTACAAGATCGAGATACTCCACCAAATCTTCAGCTGTTTTGCCTTGTTTATTTGCTAAAGCTGTTATTAGCTTAAAACCAACTCCACAACCACAAAGCTCTTTAAACGGATAATTGCAATCGTTTCGTTTTGGGTCTAAAACTGCTACGGCATCTGGAATTTTATCTCCTGGTCTGTGATGGTCGCAAATGATAAAATCAATCCCTTTATCTTTTGCATAAGCTACTTTATCTATGGCTTTAATTCCGCAATCTAAAGCAACAATGAGCGAAAAATCATTGTCGTGCGCAAAGTCTATACCTTTATATGAAATGCCATAGCCTTCATCATAACGGTCTGGAATATATGTTGCGATATTATCTGCTCTGGTTTTTAAGTAGGATGACATCAAAGCCACAGACGTAGTGCCATCTACATCATAATCACCATATACCAATATATTTTCATGATTAGACAAAGCTTTTTCAATACGATTGACCGCCTTATCCATATCTTTCATTAAGAATGGATCGTGCAGATCATCAAAACTCGGTCTAAAAAATGTTTTAGCAGCTTCATAGGTATCGATACCACGTTGTAATAATAAAGCAGCAATAATATCATCAACCTTAAGAGCTTCTTTCATAAATGCCACTTGAGAGGCTTCGGGTTTAGGTTTAAGTGTCCAACGCATAAATTTATTTAATAATAAACCCCTTATCGTATCGTAGCAATATGATAGACTATATTTGTTTTTACTTCAGCAAACTGCCTAAACATTTCCATTACTCCACAATATTTTTCAATAGAAAGATTAACAGCACGTTCGCATTTCTTTTTGTTTAAATCTGAACCATAAAAATGATATTCAACAAAAACAGAATGATAATATTTAGGGTGCTCTTCTGTAAGTTCTCCAGATACTTCAATCTTAAAATCGTCTATTTCTTCATTCATTTTATTTAAGATTGAAATGACGTCTAATGCAGAGCAACCTGCCAAAGACGATAACATCATAGCTTTTGGAGATAAGCCAAAACGCTCGTTCTGCCCTTCAATGTTAGTATCCATTATTACAGATTTCCCACTTGGGTTATCTGATTCGAATGTTAATCCATCTTGCCAGTGCGTTACTATTTTATCTATCATATTTTTGTGCTTAAAGTTATAAATGTCTAAAGTAATTAAAGTCTTTAGGCAATACAAGATAAATATTAATACATGCTATTCTTTTTTTTGAGACTTCTAGCTTAGATAGTTCAGCCAACTTTGATTAACTTTAGACACTTTAAGTACCACTAACTTTTAAACTTTAAAAATGGCATTAGTAACTCCGTTATCACCAGAACATGATTTAGAAACTAAAGAATTAGCAGAATTCTTTAATGAAACCCTTGGGTTTTGTCCAAACTCTGTACTAACCATGCAGCGCAGACCTGCTATTAGCAAAGCTTTTATTAATTTAAATAAAGCTGTAATGGCTAATGAGGGTCGTGTTACCTCTGCACTAAAAAGAATGATTGCTTGGGTAAGTAGTAATGCTACTGGTTGTAGATATTGCCAAGCACATGCTATAAGAGCAGCAGAACGTTATGGAGCTGAACAAGAACAACTAGATAATATTTGGGAGTATCGTACGCATCCTGCTTTTTCTGAAGCAGAACGTGCTGCTTTAGACTTTAGTTTAGCCGCTTCTTTAGTACCTAATGGTGTAAATGCAGATATTAAAAAACGATTATATGAACATTGGGACGAAGGAGAAATTGTAGAAATGCTTGGTGTCATTTCTTTGTTTGGCTACCTTAACCGTTGGAACGATTCTATGGGAACCAATATTGAAACTGGTGCTGTAGAAAGTGCTGATCAATATCTTGAAAAACATGGTTGGGAAAAGGGGAAGCATGATGGCTCTCAATATTAGACCGCTTTGCTTTTAAAAATTAGATTACATCTTCGAGACTGTTAAATATTAAAACTTCATTAGAAATGGTGAGGTTTTTTTATAAAATTCTTTTTACTTCTCTTTGCAATTGGCACACCACCAAATCCTCAAACCAAGGATTTTTAGCACGCCAAAAACGATTGGTTGGTGATGGATGAGGAATAGGAAAGTACTTTGGTAAATAGCTTTTGTAATCACCAACACGTTCTGTTAAGGTTTTCTTATCTTTTAAATAATAATTCTGCGCATAGGCACCAATTAAAATTATCAATTCTACTTTAGGTATTTTATCTAACAACTCTGTATGCCATTGCGGAGCGCATTCTGGTCTTGGTGGTAAATCGCCTGTTTTTGCTTTACCTGGATAACAAAAACCCATTGGTATAATGGCAAAATGCTCATAATTATAAAATTGTTCATCAGTAACATTAAGCCATTGCCTCAACTTCTTTCCACTTTGATCATCCCAAGGTATTCCAGATTGATGCACTTTAGTTCCTGGTGCTTGTCCAATAATTACAATTTTAGAATTAGGATGTGCTGTTACTATAGGTCGTGGACCAAGAGGTAAGTGCTCCTTGCAAATCTTGCATTGGCTTATATTGCGGAGTAATTCTTTCATTTAATAGTCTCTATATTAATATGCTTAGACTACGTATTAGTTAGCAGAGTGCTATTTCTTACCACCAACCACAATCACAATCTCTCCTTTTGGTGGCTTGGCTGTATAGTATTCTAAAACTTCTTTTGCACTACCTCTAATAGTCTCTTCATAGAGCTTAGTTAACTCTCTAGATACAGAGACTAACCTATCTTCTCCAAAATATTCGCAAAAATGTCCTAAGGTTTTTACCAGCTTATGAGGACTTTCGTAAAAAATCATGGTTCTGGTTTCTTCTGCTAATAATAAGAGTCGTGTTTGGCGACCTTTCTTTACAGGTAAAAAACCTTCAAACACAAATTTATCGTTTGGCAATCCGCTATTCACCAAAGCAGGAACAAAAGCCGTTGCACCTGGCAGGCACTCTACATCAATATTGTTTTCAACACAAGCTCTTGTAAGTAAAAATCCAGGATCTGAAATAGCTGGTGTACCTGCATCACTAATTACTGCAATAGTTAATCCTGTTTTAAGTTTTTCAATTAAACCATCAACTGTTTTATGTTCATTATGCATATGATGGCTTTGCATTGCAGTAGTAATTTCAAAATGCTTTAAAAGTTTTCCTGACGTTCTGGTGTCTTCAGCAAGTATTAAATCTGCATCTTTTAGAACTTCAATAGCCCTAAATGTTATGTCTTTTAAATTTCCTATTGGTGTAGGTACAATATAAAGTTTACTCATTGTAAGTTGCTTATTTTCAAATTTACAATGTTTATCATTATATCAACGCAACCTTTTTAGTATTTTGTATCTATCTAATAAAATTAGATATTACATATAGGAAAATTCAACTTTTAACTGTTATACTATTGATAATGTTAATTTTCTATATAAATTAGTCCATAACTCATAATATGCTAAAACTATTCCGCTTATTGTTTTTGTTGCTATTCTGCCTGCAAGCATATAGTCAAAACACAGATTTATCAATTAATATTGAAGCTCAAAACCTAAATGGAACAGCCATATCTCAAGTAGATATTTATGAAGACTTTCAGTATTTAATTACACTTTCTAATTCTGGCAATGCGGTTAACAACGCTACTATTTCTATAGATTTTGATGATGATTTAACCCTACTATCATCTAACTCACAAAACAACAATAACGGAGCATCTAATGTAACTAACATCAATATTGTTGATAATATACTCACGGCTTCTATTGCCAATATGCCTAATAACTCTAGTGTTGAACTTTTGGTTTTGGTCTCCGCTCCTACGAACTTAGGAGGTATTGCTGTAAACGGAACTATAAACCCTCCTTCTGGAACTACAGATACTAATACCAATAACAACCAATCTATTATTTCTATAGATGTTTTAGATATTGTTATTGACTTTTCTGTAACACATTCTCAAACACAACCTACCGAAGGCACTCCCATTAATTCTTGGGGAGATGAGGCTACATACCAGTTTACAATTACCAATAATAGCACTATAAATTTTCCTATTGAATTAATTAGAGGTCGGTTAATACTTACTTCACTTTTTGATAATGGACAACCCTTTGTTGAGTTTGTTTCTTTAAATTGTATTAATAGTACTAACGGAACATCTTGTCCAGAGTTAACTAATATTGATGATTATCCTTCAACCATAAACACTTCCAATACTTCTAATGCTCCTTCAATCTTCGTTTTCAATAATAATTTTGAAGTCACAGCTGGTGGTAGTATTACTTTTGAAATGGTATATCGCTACGACAATTATTCTTGTTCACCAGATCCAATGCCAATTAGTGTAGAGAGTTTTATTGAAATTAGTCTTGACCATGCAAATGTATCTTCAAACACTTCAAATTTTGTTGAAACTATCTTACCAAATGCTGAAATGTGTCCCGTAACAGATGTATGCATAGAAACTGAATTAGTAAACCCATCTGACACTACTGATATAGAATACGATGAAGAAGTAACTTTTGAAACTACAGTTTGTAATAATGGCCCATTAGAAGCACCTATTTTTTTCTTTTTACAAAATTTATCATCAAATGTAGATTGGAGTATCATTTCAATTAACTGCACAGGAACAACAGGACCTGTAGCTTGCGAGGATTTTACCATTTTAAATAATGGACAATTATGGGTTAGTAGTGAATTTACCCTTCAACCTAACACAACAATTACTATAGAAACCGTTGTTGTGTTTATAGAACCACCTTGTAATCCATTTCCAGATCAGGTTGAAGCTACTATTAAAAGTCAAATGGTGTTTCAACCCACACAATTAGTAGACACAAATCCAGATAATAACTTTTTTTACAATTACATAACCCTTCCTACCGAAGAACCTTGCGATGTTGAGGAAATCTCAGATTTACAAGTTACTAAAACACAAATATTTCCTGAGTTGCCTGTTGGAAATTCTCAAGCAAACACTGCTGAATGGGGAGAAATCACTTACGGCATTACAGTAACAAATGTTGGAAACTCAGATGAACCTATAGAGCTTCAAGATCATATGCCAGTGCCTAATCCTGGTGATGCAGCCATTACAGGAACATTAATTAGTGTAGAGTGTACAGACACCACTGGTTCTGCTTCGTGTTTTTCTATTGAAAACACAAACATTGGTATTACACATGATGGCATTACAGAAGATGGAAGTTTTGATACGTTTTGGGAAATTTTACCAGAAGATAATTGGGTACTACCAGCTAATAGTTCGGTTTCCTTTACCGTAACTGTAGATTGGCAACCAGAATGTTCTACTACTCCAATGATCGGCACTAATATTGTTAGAGTAGATTATGTAAACAATGTACCAGAAACTAATGATTCTAATAATGTTGCTACTGCAAACACTTATTTTGCTCCATGTATTGATTTAGTAGTGCAAACTTACCCAGAATTTACTCAAGTAGATACTGGGCAATCTTTTAATTGGATTGTAGATATTAGTAATAGTACAACGAGCTCTAGCGCTATAGATGTACTTTTTGAAAATACTTTAAACTCAGTTTTTACACTTAACGGTTCGCCAACATGTAATGTTATTTCTGGCAATGCATCTTGTATGCCAACATTTACAACTAACGGTAATCTTATTACAGGAATTATTCCTAGTATGGAAGCAGGATCTACGTTAAGAATTACAATTCCTGTTACAGCTCCAAGCTTTGGCGGTGCTTTTAACAATATTGCCGAAGCTTTTCCTAATGCCGCAGATAACGAAGAGTTGACTCCAGAAACTAACATTTCTATTAATAGTATTCAGGTGGTTTCTCCTACTCTAGAAAAAATGTTTGTTCCAGATATTATTCTGGAAGGAGAAGAAAGCGAATTGATTTTCACGGTTTATAACATCGCGAATAGCCCAACTCAAAATGGAATTTCATTTTTAGATAATTTACCTGCTGGAATTACTTTAACCTCATCACCTATTTGGGTAGAAGCCAATGGCTGTACTGCTAATTTTATTGGTAGTATTGGTGATGATTTTGTTGGTATATCTGACTTAGCTTTTCCTAGTGGAATTGAAAGCTGTACGTTCTCTGTTATGGTAACTTCAGATGTTGCTGGCGCATATCTTAATAATTTTCAGAATATTACTGACACTAACAATTTAGATGCTTCGCAGACAAGTGCAACCTTAAATGTTATTGTTGATACTTCTAATGTTGATATTGAAATTATTAAATCCGTAGAACCCGTTGAGGCCATAGTTGGGCAAGAAGTTACCTTTACCATAACTGCAACTAATGTTGGCACAACACAAGGGACTACTATTGAAGTTTTAGATACACTGCCTATTGGATATGAATTTATTTCAGCTTCTGTAAGTTCTGGTGTTTTTGATGATACTAATTTATCATGGATTATACCTGTTTTAGATCCTAATCAATCAGAAACCTTAAATATTACTGTTCTCGTTGTTTCTTCTACCGATTTATTAAACATTGCCTCTTTAAACAGCTTGAATGAAATTGATAGAGATGATTCTAATAATGAAGATAATGCTAGTGTTGTAATTTCTAATTGTTTGCAAATCCCTGAAGGTATTTCACCAAACGACGATACTGATAATGACTTTTTAATAATACCATGCATAGAGCGTTTTCCTAACAATACGCTTAAGATTTTCAACCGTTATGGTACGCAAATTTATGAAGCTAAAAACTACACCAACACTTGGGATGGCAGAGCTAATATGGGATACCCAAAATCCTCTAAGCTACTACCAGTTGGTACTTATTTCTACATCTTAGAAATTAATGGCTTATCAAAACCTTTACAAGGTTATGTGTATTTAAATTATTAATTAAATTTTCCTTCAATAATTTCTATAAAACGATCTTCGTAGTCTTCTTTACCTTCCCAATTATTGTAGTCTGGCTTTACCATATTGTAGATCAAATTTCTGGCTTCTACTAAAGAATCTGTAGTGTTAATTTGAGATATAACTCTATCGTAATCTTCATTCTTGCCCTCAAATAAATGTTTTATAAAGGCTAATTTATCATTTAAACCTATTTGAAGTCCTTTTCCTTTTAGGAATTTATCATTTAACGATTTTACTTTCTCTGCTTCACGCTTTTTAGCATCTTCGATAGGTTCAAATTCTGGAATATCAGCAAAATCAGAGCTTATATTTTCAAACTCAATAGTTGTTGGCTTTTCATTAGTAACAACCTCTTCAACCAAAACATCTACTTGTTGACTTTCTTCTGGCATTTGGGCAACCATATCTTTAATGGTTTCCATTACTGGTTCCATGATACCTTCGTCTTCAATCTCATCTACATTAATATAAGTTTTATTCCCAATTTCAATATTATCACTTACAGTATTATTAAATGCAGCATCTAACATACCAAAGAATGAAGAATCGTTACCAATGGTAGGCATATCATCTTCAAAATTTTCATGTGCAAACTTTAAAACCGTTAATTTCTCGTATAATTGAGCAACTTCTGCGTGCATTCTATCAACATCTTCTCTGCCTTTTAGTTTTAGAATCCTATGCGCTATGCTAATTAATTCTGATTCTAATTTCTTTTTCATTTTTACTTTTGATTTTTAATAAATTTGATTGACCTTTATCAAACGAATTATTACTACGTTTTAGTGCTAAAATTACGAAATGTTTCTTGAAAATACGGTAAATCATAAAGAACAATTTGGATGGATTGAAGTGATTTGTGGGTCGATGTTCTCTGGGAAAACCGAAGAACTCATTCGCAGATTAAAACGCGCCCAATTTGCCAGACAAAAAGTTGAAATTTTCAAACCTGCTGTTGATGTACGCTACGATGATGAAATGGTAGTCTCGCACGACTCTAATGAAATTCGCTCTACACCAGTGCCTGCTGCTGCTAATATCCCAATTTTAGCAGATGATTGCGATGTTGTTGGTATTGATGAAGCTCAATTTTTTGATGATGAGATTGTACGAGTTTGCAATGACTTAGCCAATAAAGGCATTAGAGTTATTGTAGCTGGTTTAGATATGGATTTTAAAGGCAATCCTTTTGGCCCAATGCCTTATCTTATGGCCACTGCTGAGTATGTTACTAAAGTACATGCCATATGCACAAAAACTGGCAATTTAGCACAATACAGTTATAGAAAGGCTAAAAGCGATGATTTGGTTTTACTTGGAGAGGTTGATGAATACGAGCCTTTAAGTAGAGCTGCTTATTACAAGTGTATGCTGCGAGACAAAGTTAGGCAAATGAAGGTAAATGATGCTGAAGAATTAAATGCTAAAGAAAAAAAGTCGGATGCCAAAAGCGAATGAAACTGTTCTTGAGATTGATTTAAGTGCCTTAACCCACAACTTCAATTATTTAAAATCTAAATTACAACCAAACACTAAATTTTTGGCTGTTGTTAAAGCTTTTGCCTACGGAAGTGATTCTGTAGAAATTGCAAAACATTTAGAAGAATTAAAAGTCGATTATTTTGCAGTTGCTTATACCAATGAAGGTGTTGCCTTAAGAGATGCTGGTGTAACAACTCCAATTCTGGTTTTACATCCACAACCCATAAATTTTAAAACGATTATTGAACGTTGTTTAGAGCCTAGTATCTACAATGATAGAATTTTGAATGAATTTGTTAAAGTTACTGAAACTCTATCCCAAAAACACTACCCTGTTCATATTAAATTTAATACAGGCTTAAATCGTTTAGGTTTTTGGGAAAGTGATGTAAATGATATTGTTTCAAAACTTAAAGACACATCTTCAGTAAAGGTAAAATCTATTTTTTCTCATCTAGCAGCTAGTGAAGATCCTAATGAAAGAGTATTTACAGAAAAGCAAATAGCTATATTTAAAACTATTTCAGAGGAATTTGAATCAAATTTAAGACACAAACCTTTATTGCACTTATGTAATACTTCTGGTGTACTTAATTATCCTCAAGCTCATTTTAATATGATTCGTAGTGGCATTGGACTTTATGGTTTTGGAAACTCTGCAAAAGAAGATAAAAGCCTAAAACCAATTGCAAGTTTAAAATCTGTAATATCCCAAATTCATAAAATTGAAAAAGGAGAAACTGTTGGCTATAATAGAGCTTACAAAGCCAATGGATTTGAAAAAACAGCAACTATTCCCATTGGTCATGCCGATGGTATTAGTAGATTATATGGTAACGGAAAAGGTTATGTTTTCATTAATGGTAAAAAAGCACCTATTGTAGGTAACGTCTGTATGGACATGATTATGGTGAATATCACTAATATTGACTGTAATGAAGGAGATGAGGTTATTATTTTTAATGCTTACAACAAAGCCTCAATGCTTGCAGAAGACTCAGGCACAATTTCTTACGAGATTATTACTTCAATTTCTCAACGTGTAAAACGTGTTTTTATAAAATAATTGTACTATTCAACATAATTGTGACTTTTTAACTATTTTAGTATCTTATCTAACACATACTAAACTATTAAAACACTAAACTATGTTAAAAGAATTTAAGGAATTTGCAATGAAAGGCAATCTTGTTGACATTGCAGTTGGTTTTGTAATGGGTGCTGCTTTTAAAGAAGTAGTAACTGCATTTACAGGAGGAATTGTTTCACCGCTAATCGGTATGATATTTGACTCTGATTTTAAAGCTCTTAGACTTAAGTTAAAAGATGGCACTTTAAATGATGCTAATGAAATGGTAGGAGAAGTTTGGTTAGAATATGGAACATTTTTAACTAATGTTATTGACTTTATTATTGTTGCATTTGTAATGTTTATGGTAGTAAAAGGCGTTAATAAAATGAAGAAAAAAGAAGAGCCTGCACCTGAAGCACCAGCTGGTCCATCTGAGATTGATTTATTAACCGAAATCAGAGATTCTTTAAAAAAATAAATTAAACATATAGCTACCGCTATACTACATATTTATTAACTAAACCGCTTCAATATTGAAGCGGTTCTTTTTATGATATAATTTAATATTTAGCTCTTAGAATTGACTACTTTTGTTATATCTAATTAAGTTAAAAATGAAAGTAGCAATAGTTGGTGCAACAGGTTTAGTAGGAAATGTAATGCTCAAATTATTAGAAGATCGTAATTTCCCAGCTGACGAATTATTATTAGTAGCTTCAGAAAGATCTGTTGGTAAAAAAATGAACTTCAAAGGAAATGACATTGAAGTTATTAGTATCACTACCGCTATTGAAAAACGACCAGATATTGCACTTTTTTCAGCAGGTGGTAGCACCTCATTAGAATGGGCACCTAAATTTGCTGAAGTTGGCACTACAGTTATTGATAATTCTTCTGCTTGGCGAATGGATTTATCTAAAAAACTTGTTGTCCCAGAAATTAATGCTTCGCAACTTTCTAAAGAAGACAAAATTATAGCTAATCCAAACTGCTCAACCATACAAATGGTAATGGCTTTAGCTCCACTTCATAAAAAATATAAAATAAAGCGCATTGTTGTCTCTACGTATCAATCCGTTTCTGGTACAGGAGTAAAAGCTGTTGAGCAATTAGAGAATGAGATTGCTGGTAAAAAAGGAGACATGGCTTATCACTATCCTATTCATAAAAACGCGATTCCACATTGCGATATTTTTGAAGAAAATGGGTACACTAAAGAGGAAATGAAACTCGTTAGAGAAACACAAAAAATCCTCGATGACAGAACTATCGCAGTTACAGCAACAGCAGTAAGAATACCAACTGCAGGAGGACATAGTGAAGCTGTAAATGTAGAATTTGAAAATGATTTTGATTTATCTGAAGTTCGTAAACTTTTAAGCAAAACAGATGGTGTTACGGTTCAAGATAATTTAGACGTTAATGTATATCCTATGCCCATGTATGCCAATGGTAAAGACGATGTTTTTGTTGGAAGAATACGAAGAGATGAATCGCAACCAAACACACTAAATATGTGGATTGTTAGTGATAACCTTAGAAAAGGAGCTGCAACAAACACCATTCAAATTGCTGAATACCTTGTACAAAACAATTTGGTTTAAAGCATCGTATTTTTCATCAAGGTAAAACTGCACTTTTAAGTGAAAAAATTCACGTATTTTTGAGTTAAACAATGTTTAACACTAAAACCTATTATGAAAAAAATACTTCTCATTGCTTTACTTCTGAGTATTTTTGCTTCTTGTAAAAACGAAAGTGAAAGCGTGAAATCAATTACTGTAAAATATCCCGAAACAAAAAAAGTAGATACCGTAGATACTTATTTCGGTGAAAACGTTAAAGATCCTTATCGTTGGTTAGAAGATGACCGAAGTAGCGAAACTGAAGCTTGGGTAAAATCTCAAAACGAAACTACCTTTGGTTACCTAGATAACATACCATATAGAGAAGAATTAAAAGACAGACTTACCAAACTTTGGAATTACGAGAAAATAGGATCTCCTTTTAAAGAAGGCGATTACACCTATTTTTATAAAAATGATGGCCTTCAAAATCAGTATGTTATCTATAGATATAAAAATGATGCAGATCCAAAAACTGCAGAAGTGTTTTTAGATCCTAATACATTTAAAGAAGATGGTACAATTTCATTAGGTGGTACAAGTTTCTCTAAAGATGGGAAAACATTAGCATATTCTATTTCTGAAGGAGGAAGTGATTGGAGAAAAATCCTAATTATGAATGTTGAAACCAAAGAAATCATTGAAGACACTTTGGTAGACATTAAGTTTAGTGGAATGTCTTGGTACAAAAACGAAGGATTTTACTATTCAAGTTACGACAAACCAAAAGGAAGCGAGTTATCTGCAAAAACAGATCAGCATAAAGTGTACTATCATAAATTAGGCACTAAACAATCTGATGATGAATTGATTTACGGAGGTACAGCAGACGAAAAGCATCGCTACATCTATGGAGGTGTTACAGAAGATGATCGTTATTTAATTATAACACCTAGAGTATCTACATCTGGAAACAAATTATACATTAAAGATTTATCTGTACCTAACTCTCCTTTAGTTGAAATTTTAGACCACACAGATTCAGACTCTAACATTATAGAAAATGTAGGTTCTAAGTTATATATAATGACAAATCTAGGTGCTCCAAACCGAAGAGTTGTTACTGTTGACGCTTCTAATCCTGCACCTGAAAATTGGGAAGATTTTATACCAGAAACAGAGAATGTTCTAAGTCCATCAACTGGTGGAGGTTATTTCTTTGCAGAATATATGGTAGATGCTGTTTCAAAAGTTTTACAGTATGATTATGATGGTAAATTAGTTAGAGAAGTAAAACTACCAGGTGTTGGTAGTGCTAATGGTTTTGGTGCTAAAAAAGAAGAAAAAGAACTTTACTATTCTTTTACAAATTATATTACTCCAGGAAGCATCTACAAATACGATATAGAAAAAGGCACATCCGAGCTATACAGAAAGCCTAATATCGATTTCAATACAGATGATTACGAAAGCAAGCAAATATTTTATACTTCAAAAGACGGTACAAAAGTACCAATGATTATAACGCACAAAAAAGGATTAAAACTAAATGGTAAAAATCCAACCATACTCTATGGCTATGGAGGGTTTAACATTCCTCTTACTCCTAGCTTTAGTATTGCTAATGCTGTATGGATGGAGCAAGGCGGAATTTATGCTGTTGCCAACCTTAGAGGTGGTGGAGAATACGGAAAAGCTTGGCACGATGCTGGCACTAAAATGAAAAAGCAAAATGTTTTTGATGACTTTATTGCCGCTGGCGAATACTTAATTAATAATAAGTATACATCATCAGATTATTTGGCTATTAGAGGAGGGTCTAATGGTGGTTTATTAGTTGGTGCTACCATGACACAAAGACCAGATTTAATAAAAGTTGCTTTACCAGCTGTTGGTGTTTTAGATATGTTACGTTATCATACATTTACTGCTGGAGCAGGTTGGGCTTATGATTATGGTACGGCAGAAGATAATAAAGAAATGTTTGAGTACCTAAAAGGATATTCTCCTGTACATAATGTAAAAGCAGGTGTTGAATATCCTGCAACTATGGTAACAACTGGAGATCATGATGATAGAGTTGTGCCAGCACATAGTTTTAAGTTTGCTGCCGAATTACAAAGCAAACAAACAGGAGATAATCCAACCTTAATAAGAATAGAAACAGATGCTGGACATGGTGCTGGTACACCTGTAAGTAAGACCATAGAACAATATGCAGACATCTATGGCTTTACACTATATAATATGGGATTTGATGTATTGCCAAGCAAGACCAAAGAGAAAGTAAAAGGATAAACTCTATTTTATAAATTCTTTCTCTAAAGAAGTGACTTCATCCTTCTTTATTGATAATAAACGATTTAATAAAAAAATATTATATTCACCCCTACCTTAACAAAAGGTAGGGGTTTTTCATATTAAATTGTTCTATAAATGTGGATTTATAATTACATGAAAAAAAAGTTCATTTTTAACTTGTTTTTACTATTTCTTTTGTCATTATTTTCTTGTAGTGGCTCAGATGATAATACAACTCCTTTATCTATTGAAACTAATCCCGACGAAGCACAATTAGATCAAAACTCCGAAGTTGAAATCTATATATTTAATAACGACTTAAACATTCCAATAAGCGGAAACCTAACACTAAACGCGCCAACATTAGGTTCTGTAGAAATACAAGATAATGCTACTCCAGAAAACATAAGCGATGACTATATAGTTTACTACGCTAACCCAAATACTGTAGGTGAAGATTCGTTTCAATATACTATCTGTGATGATTCTAATAATTGTTCAACAGAAAATATTTCAATCTCAATAAACTCTTTATCTGTAGTAAATATGTTTGAAGGTAACACTCCACACCAAACATTATCAGCCTATAATTTTTTTGAAGAAGATTTAAATAATCTAAGTCCTACTTTTGGTGTTATTCCTTATGAATTAATAACACCATTGTTTACAGATTACGCTAAGAAAAAACGTTTTATTTGGATGCCAAATGGTGTTAATGCTAATTATGTAGATGATTATTCACCAATAGATTTCCCTACAGGTAGTGTCGTTATTAAAAATTTCTTTTACTACAATGTACAACCAGATAATTCTACAAAAATTATTGAAACTAGAATTATGTACAAAAAAGAGACAGAATGGGATTTCGCTAATTATGTTTGGAATGAAGAACAAACCGAAGCTTTTTTCACTAATTCTGGTAGTACTGTTAATTTAACTTGGATAGAAGGGGAAACTATTAAAACCACAGATTATAGAATTCCGTCTAGAGCAGAATGTTTTACTTGTCATAACCAACTAGATGATCCAACTCCTATTGGTTTAAGACCTCAAAATTTAAATAAAGAATACAATTATACAGAAGGTGCTGCAAATCAATTACGCAAACTTAGCGAGTTAGGTTATTTAAATGCTGATTTACCTAATAATATAAATACGGTTGTGGATTGGAATGATAATACTCAACCCCTTGAAGCTAGAGTACGATCTTATTTAGACATTAATTGTGCTCATTGCCACTCTGACTTAGGCCATTGTAATTATAGACCTATGCGATTTGCCTATCCTTTAACCGAAAATTCTGAAAATATTGGCGTATGCGTAGAGCCTGAAACTCAATTCATTCCAAATTCATATATTGTAAAGCCAAATGATACTGATTTATCGATTCTTTACTATAGATTAAGCACCACTGATGAATCTTTTAGAATGCCTTTATTAGGAAGAACTATTAACCACGAAGAAGGAATTCAACTTATTGAAGAATGGATAAACTCTTTAACTAACTGCGATTAAAACCAAAAAACATGAAAAAAATTACATTATTACTTGTTGCCGTTTTTGCATTTTGTTTAGGTAATGCCCAAATCCTAAACCAAAATGCTAATTGGCCAAATAACAACTGGACAATTACTGGAACTTACGATGTAACATACCTCTATGAAAACCCCACCTCTACCTCAGCTAATTTCTCTTATGACGATGACGACGCTGGAAGTGGAACTGATAGTAATTTAGCCGCAGAATCACCTGTAATAGATTTATCTACAGCATTCAATGCTGGTGAAACATATATTTCTTTACAAGCAAATTATGTTTTTAACGTATACCAAACTGAAACCATTACAATTGAATATTGGGATGCTGATAACTCTCAATGGGTCGTTTGGGGAAGTTCATATGATACTGACACAACCGGAGCTCCAACTTCTAATTATTGTAATGCTACGTTTTATAGTTTAAGTCAACCTTTATTAAATATTTCTGGTTTTTCTAGCAATCAATTATCTGGATTTAGATATAGAATTTCCTACCAAGACAATGGTTCTTGGGGTTATGGATTTTGTTTTCAATCGCCAACAATTACATCTTTAGATCCTTCTACTACATGTTTAGACCCTATTAATCTAGATGTAGTAAATATAAGTGAAACAACTGCCGATTTAATCTGGACAGAAATAGGTGTTGCAACAACATGGAATATTGAATGGGGTCCTGTTGGGTTTACACCTGGAACTGGAAATTTTGTCTCAAGCGCATCAAACCCTTACACTCTTGTTGGTTTAACACCTGGAACAGACTATGAATTTTACATACAATCTGATTGTGGTGGTGGAAACCTGTCTAGTTTTATTGGCCCAATAGGTTTTGGAATTCCTTCTCCTTCTGCATGTGCGTCTGCTATTAGTATGAATGTAGAACAAGATTGCAGTACAGCAACACCAACAGTTTTTGACTTTAGTACAGCAATAGACATTGACAACTCTGATGAAAATCCAAATTGTGATGCTGTAGGTAACTATGGTTATTTTGTTAGTTTTACTGCTCCTGCAATTGGATCAGTAACTTTTAACTTTAGTGGAGCTGCTGATAGTATCGGATTAGAAGTTTATGATGCTTGTGATGGCACTGCAGTTTCTTCATGTAACAATAATGGGTTTGACGCTGGTGATTCCTCGGAGCTAATTAATGGTTTAACACCTGGCGCTACTTATTATGCAGTTCTTTGGAGAGATCAACAAAATGGAATGGCAGATGTGTGTATTGAAGAAGGAGCAAGCTGTCCTGATCCAATTAATTTAGACGCTACAGGTATTATCATAAATGCTGCTAATTTAACATGGACTGAAAATGGTATTGCAACACAATGGAATATAGAATGGGGGCCTTCTGGGTTTTCTTTAGGATCAGGAAATGCTGTTAATGGTGTTACAAGCACCACTTACAATTTAAGTAATTTAACACCTGGTACTAGTTACGATTTTTATGTTCAATCTATATGTACAGGAGAAACTTCAAGTTATTCAGGTCCTTATACATTTACTACACAAGTTCCTTCTAGAATTAACTTTAATCAAGTACCAATAAGTGTAAGTGGTCAGGATTTAGCTGTGGTTGATATGAATGGTGACTTTTTAGATGATATTGTAGGTGTTTCTGCTACTAACGTAAATATTCAACAACAAAATGCAGATGGTTCATTTACAAGCATTAATATTACAACACCTAGTGCAGACTATTTGCCAAGTTGGAGTATTGCTGCTGCTGATTTTGATGCTAACGGAAAAACAGATTTATTATACGGAGCAGGAAGTGGTGTAACTTTTATGCAAGCCAGTAATGATGGTACTAGTTTTACAGAACAATCCACAACAGAGTATGTATTCTCTCAACGTTCTAACTTTGTAGATATAGATAACGATGGTAACCTCGATGCTTTTGTTTGCCATGATGTTCAACCAAATGTATATTTTATAAATGATGGCACAGGTAATCTAACATACTACCAGTCTGATGTTACTCCTGGCGCACCTTACGAACTTGGTAATTACCCTTCAGGTGGTGATTATGGATCTATTTGGATAGATTATAACAACGATAGAAATATAGATCTATTTGTTGCTAAATGTGGTGGTGCAGAGGCTAGAAGAACCAATATTATGTACACTAATAATGGAGATGGCACTTTTACAGAAAATGCTGCTGCTATAGGGCTAAATGACCCAATGCAAACTTGGTCTTCTGCTTGGGGAGATTTTGATAACGACGGAGACATGGATGTGTTTGTTGGTGCAAGTTCTGGCACTCATAAATTAATGGAAAATAGTGGTTTCTCAGACGATGGAAACCCAAATAACGACTATATTTTTACTGATGTTACTGCTGGTGCTGGAATTTCTGCACCTACAGGCTGGGAGAGTTCTGTTTATGATATAGATAATGATGGATATTTAGATATCGTTAGTAATGGTTCTATAATGTATGGAAAAGGCGACATGACTTTTGAAGATGCTGATGACCAACAAATTAATTATAAAAACGGAAGTTTTGGAGATTTAAATAATGACGGATTTATTGATCTTTATTACAGTGGCATGAGATATTATAACTTAGGTAATAGTAATAATTGGGTGAAAATAAATACTGTGGGTATGGCTCACGTTACACCAAATTACAGTAACAGAAACGGAATTGGAGCACGTGTAGAATTGGTTACCGATTTTGGCACACAAATCAGAGATGTAAGAAGTGGAGAAGGGTTTGAGTTTATGAGCTCTCTAAATACTCATTTTGGTATTGGTTCTAGTACTGCAATTACCGAAATAAGAGTGTATTGGCCATCTGGTGTTATCGATGTTGTACCTAACCCAAGCATCAACAGTACACATACAATAGTAGAAGGAACCCATCCTTTAAGTATAGAAGATGAAACACTTGTAGATATTTCTATTTATCCAAACCCAGTTAATGATGTATTAAAAATTAAAACACCAGCTACTTTAACAGAAAAAATTGCTACAGTTTTTGATGTTACTGGTAAAAAAGTTTATAATCAAAAGTTAACTAATAATGAAATTAATGTTTCAAGCCTTCAAGGAGGTGTATACTTTTTAAGAATTGAATCTAATGGAAAAAGCATTAGAAAAAAGTTTATAAAAAAGTAATGCATATTTAGTTTAAAACTAAAAAGCCGCTTGAAAATTCAAGCGGCTTTTTTATGGTATTTTTGTGCATGCTTCAAGTAAAACATATCTCTTTCGGCTATACAAAAACCAATGTGTTAAGTCACATTGATTTTATAGTAAATAGTGGAGAAAATCTAGCAATTATAGGTGAAAGTGGTTCTGGCAAGAGTACACTTCTTAATTTAATTTTTGGAGAATATGATTTAGACCAAGGGCAAATTTTATGGAAGGATACCGAAATTCTTGGTCCTAAGTTCAACTTAGTTGTTGGTTATGATTTTATAAAATATGTTTCTCAAGAATTTGATTTAATGCCTTTTACTTCAGTTGAAGATAATATAGGTAAGCATCTATCGCGTTTTTATCCTAAGGAAAAAGAAAAACGAACCCAAGAGCTTATCAAAATTGTTGAATTAGAACCATTTGCTAAAACTAAAGTTAAAAACCTAAGTGGTGGACAGAAACAACGTGTAGCCATTGCAAGAGCTTTAGCTAAAGAACCTGAAATTTTATTGTTAGACGAGCCTTTTAGCCATATCGATAATTTTAAAAAACAGTCTCTACGGAGGAATGTTTTTAAGTATCTAAAGCAACAAAATATATCTTGTATTGTTGCTACTCACGATAAAAATGATGTGTTGGGCTTTGCTGATAAAATGATTGTGCTCGATGATAAGAAAATCATAGCTGAAGACACACCTCAAAACCTTTATAAAAACCCGAAGCTCCCATTAATTGCTTCCTTCTTTGAGGAATTCAATATCATAAATGATAAAATATATTACGCGCATCAATTAAGAATTGTTGAAAGTTCAGACCTAAAAGCTAGAGTTAAACAATCTTATTTTAATGGGCAAAATTGGCTAATCGAAGCTGAATTTAATAAGAAACTCATATATATTTCTCATAGAGAATCGTTAAGTACAGACACTCTTATTTCATTTAAAATTTCAAAATAATTTCAGTTATTTATCAAACTTTTTTAATAAAGCTGGTAAATAAAAAATATCTGTAATTAAAGCAATAGCAACGGTTACAGCACATAAAATTCCGAAATCACTAACCGATGGTGTAGCACTAGACGCTATTATTAAAAAACCACCTACCAAGGCAATTGTGGTTGAAAACAAAGCACTTCCTGTATAATGCATAGCACTATCCATACGTTCATTTGGTGAACCAGAAATGGTTTTACTTTTTCGGTATTTATAAACTAAGTGAATGGTATCATCCATAGCTATGCCTAGCATTATAGGTGTTATCATTGCTGTTGACACATCTAACGGAATGTCTAATAAACTCATTACAATTGCTAAAATAGCTAATGGTAAAACATTAGGAATTAAAACCAATAATGTAGTTCTAATACTTTTTATAAAAATTAAAAGACACAAGAATGCTACAAAAAACGCAGCAAAAAACGACTTAAACTGTGTCTCTAGTATAAAGTTATTAAGCTGTGCAAAAACAACAGCAAAACCGTTTATTTTAAGCTTAAACGCATTGTTATTAAATGTTTCTTGAAAGTTCTGCTCAATGTCTACAAGGATTTGTTCTAATTCCGAAGTTGTCATTTCTGGCAAACTCAAGGTAATTCCTGCGGTAGAAAAATCTTCAGAAAATAATTTAAAGAAATTGTTATCGGTATTATCTACAGTAGATAAAATCTTTTTAACTCGCTCTTCAGAAACATTACTCTGAAATAAAACTGGTGAACGTTTTTCTAAAAATGATTTAATATTAACCACAGAAACTGGTGCAATAATCAATGGATTGTCCTCTAACTTGTTTTGAAACACCTCTAGCTGTTTCATTGCTTCTCTATTCAAAATGGCATTACCACTTATGGTAGAAACATTAAGTTGTAATCTAGAACTCCCTTTTAGTTGTTCTTCTACAATTCTTAAATCTTCTTTGGCTTCACCTTCTGCCAATAAATCTATAGAGCGTGTGTCTATTTTAACCTGTGTTACTGCATATAAACCAAAGATTAACAATGCAGTAAAACCTACAATAATGCTTGTTTTATATTGAGTTGTAAATCCATTTAACCAATCTATAAATTGTGTTTGGCTTAATTCTTTAAATGATAAAATAGGTTGTGCTTTCTTAAAATTAAGCGTCATAAAACTAAAGCCTATTATAGTAATTACATAAACTAATGTAAAACTCAACAATAAGCCTATACAGGTAAAAACACCCATATTTTTAAACGCTGGCAAAGGTGATAAGTACAACGCAAAGTAGCCCACAAAGGTGGTTAATGTAGTATAGAAACAAGGTGTGAAGCTTTTTCTAATGGCAATTGCTAATAAATCGACTTTTGAAAGCGACTGGTTTTTAAGACCTTCTTTATGGTAAATATTAATAATGTGTACAGCATCACTAACACTATAAACCATTAATATGGTTGGAATAAGCATAGAAATCATATTCAACGAAAATCCCATAGCAGTAATAATACCAAATAGCAAACTCACAGGTACAGCTACTGATAATAGTGCCACAATAAGATAACGCTTGCTTGGCAACAAGAACAAAAGCATTACAGTTATTACCAAAACCGTTAGTATGCCAAACATTAAGCTTTCCTTATAAATACCTTTGCTGTAGGCCTCATTTAAAACTGGTGGTCCTGTTAAATGATATTCTTCAAAATAATGCGCTATTGTTTTAGTTATTTCACCTAAAATATCTTTTCGTTGTGCTTCAATAGTAGGTGTAGGATTTAGCTGAATGTAAAAAAATAAGTTTTTGTAATCTTCCGAAACTAATTGAGTAGTAACATTAGGAAGCTTAGAAAATAAACTCTTTAATCCTTTTTCACTTCGTTCAGAGTTATACAAATCAAGAAAACGAACACTATTATTGGTATATAAAGGGTATTTAGCCTTTGCTAAACTATACGATGTCTTTACATATGGAAAAGCTTCAACTGCATTAGTAAGTTCTTTTAGTTTGTTGATTTTATCTTTTGATAGTGCATTTTCCAAAGGAAACATAGCAATGTATATTTCATCTGAACCAAATTTTTCCTGAAAATCTATATATGCTTTATAACTGGGATCATCTTCTAAAAACCATATCGTTAACGAATTATCAATCTTAAGCTTATTGATAGTTTGGTAGTTCGCCAAGGCCATTAAAACCGTTAGAAGTATTATAATAACAACTCTAAACTTAATTATGGTTTTAACAATTGTCTTAAGATTTTTCATTAATAGAAAATATTGAAAAACACGATAGAATATTTACATCACTTTTAATACTGTAAATGTACTATTTCTAAAGCTAACAACATCTCCCTCTTCTTTACCCAACAACACTTGAGCTATTGGTGTTGCTGGTGAAATAGCATAAAAACAGGTTTCGTTAATTTTAAGTTCACCAGTACTAATGGCTATGTAATAATTTAAATTTGAGGTAAACACAATACTTCCGAGAGCTACTTTAGTATGCGTTGCTTTATAATCTGTTTTTTGAAGTAAATCTTGCAATTTTTGAATTTCTGCTAAACGTTGCCCTAACTTTTCGCGCTCTAACTGCAGCATAGCTCGACCTGTTTCGTGCTTATCACCAGCACTACTTTTAGTCTCGGATTGTAGTGCAGTTTCTATATCTAAAATATTGTTTTGAATAACCTGTAAGCGATTCTCTAAATTCTCTTTGCACTCGTTATAAAGCTGTTCCTTGATATCCATTTATATTAAATCTGCTAGTTCTAAACCCACTGTACTGCCAATGGCAACTCCCATTCCTCCTAAGCGCACTCCACAATATATATTGTTACTCAATTGTTTAACTATGGCTTTTTTTTGTTCGCCAACACCCATAATTCCAGACCAGCGATAATCTATTTCAAAATTAATGTTTGGTAATATTGTTGTTTTTAGCAACTCTTCAAGCTTGTTTTGAATGATCTTAGTTTCGCCAAATTCATCAGTCTCTTCTGTTTTAAAATCTAAATTTCTACCTCCACCAAATAAGATTCTATTATCAATATTCCTGAAGTAATAATATCCTCTATCTAAGTGAAATGTTCCTTTAATATGAAGGTTTTCAATGGGTTTTGTAATTAAAACTTGTGCTCTAGCTGGTTTAACTTCTTGGTCTATAAGTTGAGACGCAAAACCATTTGTTGCAATACATAGTTTTGAAGTTGAAAACTCAAAAGAATTGGTTTTGATTTTTACTTTATTTAATTCACCTGAAAAGCTTTCAACAGTACAGTTATTTAATATTTGTATTCCAAATGATTTAACCTTGAAAAGTAAGGCTTCCATCATTTTTCCGGTATCTATCTGCCCTTCAAATTTATTAAAGCTATAATTCGGCTTTATATGTTGAAAACTGAAACGATTATCACAAAATGTAAAAACCTTGTCGTTAAAAAGCGGTTCTAAAAGTTCGTTAATGAATTGCTGCTTTTCAGCACAAGAATTATAAAGCGCTTCATTATCATTAGTGAATAGTTCATAACCACCAAAATTTTGGTAGTCAATTGCCTTATCTCCTAGTGTATTACGAAGTAATTGTAGTCCATCTACCCTTTTTTTTACAAGGTTTACGATTTCTTGTTCAGAATGTGATTTTAAATCATCTATGATTTCACTTAAACTACCAAAACAAGCAAATCCGGCATTTTTAGTGCTTGCTCCTTGCGGTAAAAATCCTTTTTCTAATATAAGGATCTTAGATTTAGGAAACCTTTTTCTTAGTTGCAGTGCACAATTAAGACCGACTATTCCGCTTCCAACTATTGTAAAATCAACGTTAGATAGCCAAGTTTTTATTTCCCAATAAGATAAATTCATAGCAAAAAAAAGCTCCTAAATTTAGGAGCTTTTATATTATGTATTAAAAATTAGTCAACTATAATTTTCTTAGTTATTTTATTAGAACCGTCTGAAATATTTAATAAATATACACCAGACTGTGCATTATCTAAGCTAATGACTTCATCAAATCTACTAACACTATTATAAGAGTTTGTGAAAATTGCTCTTCCTCTTATGTCATAAACTTCAATATAAATATTTTCGCCCGATTTTGGATTAAAACCAATATTAAATGTACCGTTATTTGGATTAGGATAGATAGATAGATTTTCTAATTCATTATCCTCAATACTTAAGTTATTAATAACGTTAAGAGAATAATCTTCTACTTCACCATCAAAACCAGTCTCACATGATGTAGGAACATCATTTGCACCAGGATTAGTATACTTTGTACTAACTCTCATTGTAGTGCTACCTGCAACGGCATCATTTGGTACAGTAATACTTAATGGTGAATTTGCAGTTAATGCATCTGCAATATTTGCAGAAAGACCTAAATCATATTCTTCGCCAGCATCATCAAAAGAACAATTTTGATTCCAATCTATCCAAACTCTTGTTATTATTTGAAAATTTCCATCAGAATTTGCTCTTACAGATAAATCATAATTCATCCCTGCTTCAACATCTGTAGAAATTGCTGTAAAATCAGAGTAAGGAGATGTTTTAGGACCAGCATCAAGGTTATTTATAGTATTAAAAATTACACCTGTTGTTCTAGTCTGATATTGAAGACTACCGTTTGAAGGGCATGCACCATCAGTAATAGTTAAATTTGCTGTGGTTTGCTTGTTTATTGATGGAGAACTTGCTGTAAGTGTAATTGTATAAGTATTACTTGCAACGGCATTTAAGCCTGTTAAACTTAAAGTTACAGTACCATCTGCACTTAAAGACATAGGACTTAAACTAGATCCTGCACCTGCAGGTATGCCAGAAACACTAAACGATGTTGTCTCAGAAAAGCCGTTAGATGTAACATAACTAAATTCCATTGTAGCTGTGTCTTGATTACAAACATTTACATCTCCAGTTGTAGAGTTTATACTAAAATCTTGCGCACTAGAAATAGAAAATGTATTAGATACTGCATAAAAAATGTTATCAGCAGCTTCTACAAGAATTTTTGCGTTATTAGTATTACCTCCAGGAACTGTAATTGTAGCAGAACCAGTATTAGGAACACCAGTTGCTAATGTTGTAAAAGATCCACCATTATTATTAGTGAAAAGAATATTAACTGCTTGACAATTTATAGGACTTGAATTAGTTTGACCTACAACCCATGTTACTTGTTGGCTAGAACCTCCAGCCCATGTAGGAGGAGTATTAACTGTAAAAGGTGTCCCTCCTTGTACATCAACAACCATATTATCAGAATCTGTAGCTGCCCCACCTGTTTCATTATCTCTTACTGTTAAAGAAAAATTCATGGTTCTAGCTACAGATGGTACAACTTGCCATGTAGTAGCTAAAGAACCTGACATTACTGTACTTAACGGTGGCATGTAACGATTAGGAGATGCTGTAGGGTCTAATGATCTAAAAAGAGGTCCTAGATTACTTGTTGCTACTGGAGGCATTGTCGCTGGATCTGCATCAATTTGTTCCCAACAGTATGTTAATCCTGTTGCTGTATCAGCATCAGTTGCAGAACCTCTTAAAACAAATGCTGTTGATCTAGGAATACTATAATTTGCCCCTGCATTTGCAACAGGTGCTACATTATTGGTTACAGTTCCTACAAAACAAGAACTACTATTACCTGTAGAAATATTATTCCACATTTCCAGAATGTTTTGTCCATTAAAGTAATCATCACTGTTATTTTGCACATTAGGTGCACAAATACCTGCATAACCCATAATTGAAGAAGCACTTCCTGGTTCTACAGACACACTCGATCTTTGACAATTATTGTTTTGTGTATGATTACCTCCATACTGATGACCCATCTCATGAGCAACGTAATCAATATCAAAAGCATCACCAGTTGGTGCAGGCGAACCTGTAACTCCTTGCGCTTTATTAGATGTACATGGAGACCTTAAGGCTGCTATACCTCCACCTCCTGTGCTAAACACATGACCTATATCATAATTTGCTGGTCCAATATTAGCATCGCATGCCGTTTGATTTTGACCAAGCATTACTCCACCATTATTATTAGTGTATGGATCAGTTGCTGCATTTAAAAATATAACATTAGAATTATTACCTACTATAACCATAGTTAACCCTAAATCTCTTTCAAAAACACCATTTACTCTCGCCATTGTAACATTCATTGCTGCTAGTGCTCCTGCAACTGTACCGCCATGATATTGTGCATATTCTCCTGTACAAGCAAGGGCTAAGCGATAAGTCCTTAAAGTTCCATCATTAGCGTTCCTTAGCGCAGTAATGTCTTCACTAGACTTTTTAAAATCTTCTGGATCATATTCTGTTTCACAAACAAAATTTCCTATTGACTCGTCTTCATTTGAATTGATAAAGGAAATATATGTTCTTAAATCTGATGTATAAGGCTCAATAAAAACCGTTTTTCCATCAGATAATACCATACCACTAAAACCTTTCTGTGGGGAAATACTGAATCTCAAAAGAGCAGATGGATTATCAATTCCCTTACCAACAAAAGATCTTATCTCTGGATATTGTACTTGAAGTTCATATTCCATTACAGAAGCTTCTTGAACTAAAAAAGATTCTGGTTTTCCATTTTGATTAGGTAATTGCATAACAACACCTTGATCTTTAGACGAAAAATCACGTTGCGGAACATTGGCCAGCTGTTGTTTTAAAACATCAATGTTAATATCTATTAAAATAGATTTTTTAGGTATTGACTTATAAAAAATGACATCTTCATTTTTAATTTGGTCTCCATGATTTATTGACCATGGATTTTTTGTTTTCTGCGCATTAGCTAACGATACAAAAAACAAAGCTGCTAAAACGCTTAATAAAAGATTTTGGTAATTATTTTTCATCACATATTTAATTTTTCAATAAAGGTAGTGGTTATATTAATATTTTACAAAAAACAACAATTTCTTTAATATATTCTACATCATTTTAAAAAAGTTTTTAAAGATATATTAAAAAAAAAGCAACCCAAATAGGTTGCTTTTTTTTAATCTTCATTTTCAGCTTTTATCTTAAAATCCTCCATAAATTTAGTGGTATAATTACCAGCTAAATAATCTGGATGTTCCATTAATTGTCTATGGAAAGGAATTGTGGTTTTTATACCTTCTATTACAAACTCATCTAAAGCTCGTTTCATTTTATTTATAGCTTCTTCTCGTGTTTGCGCAGTTGTAATTAACTTCGCAATCATAGAATCGTAATTTGGCGGAATACTGTAACCAGCATAAACATGAGTATCTAAGCGTACTCCATGACCTCCAGGAGCATGAAGTGTAGTTATTTTTCCAGGTGAAGGTCTAAAATCATTAAACGGATCTTCTGCATTTATTCTACACTCAATAGAATGTAAATTTGGTGTGTAATGCTTACCAGAAATAGGCACACCTGCAGCAACTAAGATTTGTTCTCTTATTAAATCAAAATCTATAACTTGCTCTGTAATTGGGTGTTCTACTTGAATACGAGTATTCATCTCCATAAAGTAGAAATTTCTATGTTTATCTACTAGAAACTCTACAGTACCAGCTCCTTCATATTTAATATATTCTGCAGCTTTTACTGCAGCTTTCCCCATTTTATTTCTCAAACTATTGGTCATAAAAGGAGAAGGAACCTCTTCGGTAAGCTTTTGATGTCTACGCTGTACAGAACAATCTCTTTCTGATAAATGACAAGCTTTACCATGAGAATCACCTACTATCTGAATTTCAATATGTCTTGGCTCTTCTATGAGTTTCTCCATATACATATCATTATTTCCGAAGGCTGCTTTAGACTCTTGTCTTGCAGAATCCCAAGCTGCTTTTAAATCTTCTTTTTTCCATACAGCACGCATTCCCTTACCTCCACCACCTGCTGTTGCTTTTAACATTACAGGATAACCTACTTCTTCAGCGAGTTTTTCGCACTCTTCAAAATCTTTAATAATACCTTCACTTCCTGGAACACAAGGCACACCTGCAGCTTTCATAGTGGCTTTTGCAGTAGCTTTGTCACCCATTTTGGAAATCATTTCTTCTGAAGCACCAATAAACTTAATTCCGTGCTCTTCACATATCTTAGAAAATTTAGCATTTTCAGATAAAAATCCATATCCAGGATGTATGGCATCTGCATTAGTAATTTCTGCAGCTGCTATAATATTTGATATTTTTAAATAGGATTCATTACTGGGTGCAGGACCAATACAAACAGCTTCATCTGCAAATTTAACATGAAGACTGTCTGCATCTGCAGTTGAGTATACTGCAACAGTTTTAATACCCATTTCCTTGCAGGTTCTAATAACACGTAGTGCTATTTCACCTCTATTTGCAATTAGTATCTTTTTAAACATAAATTCTTCAAATTTTCAATATTCAAAAACTAAATTCCAAATCTCTATTGCTTGGAATTTGGAAATTGAAAATTGGGATTTATATTATGATGGATCTACCAAAAATAAAGGTTGATCAAACTCTACAGGAGTAGCGTCGTCTACTAAAACTTTTACAATCTTACCTGATACTTCAGATTCTATCTCGTTAAAAAGTTTCATGGCTTCAATAACACAAAGTACATCTCCTTCTTTAATATTTGTTCCTACTTCAACAAAAACAGGTTTGTCTGGAGATGGTTTACGATAAAATGTTCCTATAATAGGAGATTTAACAGTAATGTATTTAGAATCATCAGCAGGAGCTGGTGCAGCAGCAGGAGCTTCTGGAGCTGGTGCAGCTACAGGAACAGGTGCTTGTTGTACAACAGGAGCAGCCTGTACAGGCACTTGCTGAACAATTGTAGTGTCACTATCAGAACCTGTTCTAATAGTAATTTTAACATCATCCATTTCTAACTTAACTTCACTCGCACCAGACTTGGCTACAAACTTTATTAAGTTCTGAATTTCTTTTAAATCCATAATATTTAGATATTTTTGTTAGTTAGATTTTTAGTTAGGGTTGTATGCCCATTTAAAATAGATTGATCCCCAAGTAAAGCCTCCTCCGAAGGCAGCAAAGATTAAATTATCTCCTTTCTTTAATTGAGATTCGTAATCATTAAGTAATAACGGTAAAGTTGCAGAAGTGGTGTTTCCATATTTTTGTATGTTCATCATCACTTTTTCATCTTCCAAATTAATGCGCTGTGCAGTAGCATCTATAATTCTTTTATTTGCCTGATGGGCAACTAGCCAAGAAATATCATCATTGGTAAGATTGTTTCTTTTTAATATACGTTCTGCAACATCTGCCATATTGAAAACAGCATTTTTAAATACTGTTCTTCCATCTTGAAACACATAATGATTTCCTTCATTAAAAGTATTTTCATTTATTGGGTATGAAGACCCTCCGTATTGAGCACGTAAAAACTCTCTCCCTTCTCCGTTGCTTCTTAACAATTCGTCTTGTAATCCTAATCCTTCCTCATTAGGCTCAAACAACACAGCTCCGCCTCCATCACCAAAAATAATACAAGTTGCTCTGTCCTCGTAGTTAATAAATGACGAGTTCTTATCTGCACCTATTAATAGAACTTTTTTATAACGACCAGACTCAATATAAGCGGCTGCTGTTGACATTCCGAATAAGAAACTAGAACAAGCAGCTTCTAAATCGTAAGAAAAGGCATTTATAGCACCAATTTTAGTAGCTGTATAGGCTGCTGTAGAAGCAGCTTTCATATCTGGTGTTGCTGTAGAAACAATGACCAAATCTATTTCTTCTGGATTTAAACCTGTTTTTTGGATTAAATCTTCAGCTGCTTTGATGGCTAAAAATGATGTTCCTTTACCTTCTTCTTTAAGAATTCTACGCTCTTTAATACCTGTTCGTGTTGTAATCCACTCGTCATTGGTATCTACCATAGTTTCTAAAACTTTGTTAGAAAGTACAAAGTCAGGAAGATAACCTCCGACAGCCGTAATTGCCGCTGTGATTTTACTCATTATTAGCTTTTATATTAATTAAAAGTATTGAAAAATGACAAAAACCAATACTTATTAATGGATTTTTGTCATTTTTCGGCAGTTAATTATGCAAAGTAAGTGGTTTTTCACTTATTCAGAAAATTAAAATAAAAAAAACGCTCACATGTGAGCGTTTTATTATATGCGCGCATAATAGTTATGCTAAATTTTCTTCTTCTACCGAGTTATCTATTAAAACCTGACCTCTATAATAAAGCTTACCTTCATGCCAGTGCGCTCTATGATATAAGTGTGGCTCACCTGTTGTTGGGCAAGTAGCTATTTGAGGTACAGAAGCTTTATAATGCGTTCTTCTTTTATCTCTTCTTGTTCTAGATATTTTACGTTTAGGATGTGCCATTTTAAATGTTATTTATCCGTTAATAGTTTTTTTAAATTATTCCAACGAGGATCAATTTCCTCAGATGTTTTTTTATCAGTACCCTGTTTTGGGCTCAATTCTTCTAATTTTGAAAGTATGTCAGAGTTAAGAGTTCCATCTTCTATTCCAGGATGTACTCGCTTTGCTGGCACTGCCAATATGATTAGCTCATAAATGTATTGAGCAATATTAATTTCATATTCGCCATGTGGTATAATTAAAATATCTTCATTATCATCATTATACTCAGCACCAAATTTTACAACTAACTTAAACTCATCTTTAATTTTCTGATTATAAGGCTCATTTGTGAGGTCACAATTAACATTAACATAACCAGATGCATTAAAATAAAGCTCAAGCAAAGTAGATTTCTTAATGAGTTTTAAATTGATTTTTACATCAATTTCATTAAACTCATCATACTCAAAAATTTGAAAGAACGTATTATTAATATTATACTCAAAACTGTGTTCTCCTTCTTTTAAACCAATGAATTGGATTGTATATTCTTTTAATACCTTCATTACCACACTCATTTTGAGCCCGCAAATATACAAATTTTTAATTATTTAAAAACCAGATATCAACAAATTTTGTTAATATCTATTTTAAAGCTTTCTTTAAAGGGTTTTTACTGTAATGATTATATTCTAATCTGTTCTTATATATATTGATTGCAGTATAAATTGCTTGTACAAAAGAATTCTCATCTGCAGTGCCCTTACCTGCTATTTCATATGCTGTACCATGATCTGGTGAAGTCCTTACCTTGCTTAGGCCAGCCGTATAGTTAACTCCACCTCCAAAGGCAATGGTTTTAAAAGGTATTAAACCTTGGTCGTGGTAAGACGCAATTACTGCATCAAAACTTTTATAATTATTAGATCCAAAAAAACTATCAGCAGAGTATGGCCCGTATGCTAAGGTTCCATCTTTTCTGATTTTTTCTAACGTTGGTCGCAAAACAGCATCATCTTCTTTGCCAATAACACCATTATCTCCAGCATGAGGGTTAATTGCCAAAACAGCTATTCTTGGTTTGCGAATGCCAAAATCTTGTTTTAAGGATTTAGTAACTGTTTCAATTTTTTCTATTATTAACTTTTCAGTAATATGGTTTGCTGCATCTTTAAGTGGTACGTGATCTGTTAAAAGCCCCACACGCAAATCGTCCGCTACCATAAACATTAAACTTTTTCCATTTAAAGCTTTAGCTAAATAATCGGTATGTCCTGGAAACTTAAAGGTGTCTGATTGTATATTGTGCTTATTAATTGGCGCAGTAACTAAAACATCTATTGTTCCTTGTTTTAATGCATTTGTTGCAGCTTCTAACGATTTAACGGCATATCCACCTATTTTTTTATCTGCTTTGCCAAATGCAATCTTAACAGGTTCTTTCCAAACATTTACCACGTTAACTTTTCCATGAGCTAAGTTTTCTGGTTTATCTATATTAAAAAAGTTGATTTTACTTTTAAAATGATTTTTATAAAACTGCATTGTCTTTCCAGAAGCAAAAATAACAGGCGTGCTTAACTCTAATGACCTACTATCTTCGTATGCTTTGATGATAATTTCTGGTCCTATGCCATTAAGATCTCCTACTGAGATACCTACAATAACTTTTTCTTCTTTCTTCATATATAATTATTATCCTTTTTTTTTATTAAAATCTGCTAATGAGTTAAATTGTGTACTTAACTTTGCAAATACAAATTTAACCAAATAAAGCGGATACTATGTTTACAGGTATTATTGAAGAATTAGGAACAGTTAAGCATCTTAAGAACGAAGGAGATAACCTTCATCTTACAATTAGTACTTCTATCACTTCTGAATTAAAAATTGACCAAAGTGTAGCCCATAATGGTGTTTGTTTAACTGTTGTTGCAATTGAAAGTGATAATTATATAGTTACCGCTATAAAAGAAACTTTAGATAAATCTAATTTAGGTTTACTTAAAAAAGGAAACATAGTAAACATAGAACGTGCAATGAAATTGGGTGACCGTTTAGATGGTCATATTGTTCAAGGACATGTAGATCAAACTGCTGAATGCATTTCTATTGAAGAAGAAAACGGGAGTTGGGTATTTACTTTTCAATACGACAAAAGACTAAGCAACATTACCATTGAAAAAGGTTCTATTACTGTAAATGGCGTTAGCTTAACCGTGGTAAATTCTAAAGCTAATCAATTTTCTGTAGCTATAATACCATATACTTATCAACATACCACATTTAAAACACTTAAGGTTGGTGATAAAGTAAATCTTGAATTTGATGTTATTGGTAAATACGTAAAACGCCTTAATGACTTAAGACATTAAGCTGTTTTATTAGATATACTATACGCTTTATAAATTCCGATACCTAAAGCAATTACAAATAATAGTACTATTCCTCCATCTATAGGAAGACCAGGAGGAGGAGGAGGCATAGGAGGAGGAGGCGCAGATCCTTGCGCAGCTGAATCAAAACCCACGGATAATAATAAGACTAGGATAATATTATTTCTATTATTCATGTTATCAATTGAGGGGTCGTAAATGTAAGAAAAAAACCTATCTAACAAAATAAATCTAATCTAAAAACGTCTTTTAACGGTATATATTACCGATGAAATGCATAAAATGTGCTATGGTTAGGGAAGATACGCACAAAATATCATAACAATTAACGCAAATATAGTATTAATTCCTATTCATAAAAAAGCTTTTAAAGCTTAAATGTTAAATTATGATAAAAAAGCTTGTATGTAAGTACCTCAAAAAGATTACTTAAGCAATAAAGACTATTAATCTATAAATTCAAATCTGCTATTGTCACAAAAACTATATTGCATAAAAAAAGACTTTAGCGTAAATACTAAAGCCTTTTTAGTTTGTGGTCCCACCTGGGCTCGAACCAGGGACTTTCTGATTATGAGTCAGATACTCTAACCAACTGAGTTATAGGACCTATTGGTAATTACCAATTTCTTTATTTCTAAAGAGTTTGCAATATTAATACTTATTTTAAAACTCTACAAGAATTTTAATCTCTAATGTCTTGACATAATTCTATTAAAACACTATTTGAGGACTTTGGATGTAAAAATGCTATCAATTTATTATCTGCTCCTTTCTTTGGCACTTTGTGAATCATCTCAAACCCTTCATCTGTTAATCGCTTAATTTCTTCCTCAATATCATCAACAGCAAAAGCAATATGGTGAATACCTTCTCCTTTCTTTTCTATAAATTTAGCTATTGGACTATTTTTATTAGTTGCCTGAAGCAGCTCTATCTTATTAGGTCCACATTCAAAAAAAGAAGTTTTTACCCCTTCACTTTCAACCTCTTCAATTTTATAATGAGCTTTACCAAATAATGCTTTAAACAAATTATTAGATTGTTCTATATCTTTTACAGCAATACCTATATGTTCTATTTTTTTCATATCAATTTCTCGAGAAAGCGAGAATCTTTTATTGCAGTTTCTACTAGTGTAAAAACTTAATTAATTATTTATTAAATCACACAAAGAAATCAATTCCTTTAAAAGCAAACTATGATTTTTGTTATATAAAAATAACATAATCTTTAAATATCCCTACTTTTGCATTATGGAAAGTAATAGACAAAAAAAAATAGCTGGTATCTTACAACAAGATTTAGCAGAGGTATTACAACATGCAGCATCTTCTGGCGGACTAAAAGGTGTTATTATTTCTGTTTCTAAAGTTAGCGTTACGGTAGATTTATCTATTGCTAAAGTTTATCTTAGTATTTTCCCTAATAAAGAAGCAAAAGGATTACTTGAAGGTATACGATCAAATACTTCTTTAATAAGACATGAATTATCTCAGCGCACACGACATCAATTAAGACGAATGCCACAATTAGAATTTTTTATTGATGACTCATTAGAATATATAGACGGGATAGAACGTTCTTTAAAAGGCGAAGACAACCCTCTTGAAAACCCAGATTTATTAGGTAAGCGCAAAAAGTCTTAAGTGAATTTTCCTTTATATATAGCAAAACGTTATCTGTTTTCTAAAAGCAGCAGTAATGCTATAAATATTATGACACTTATTGCGTCTGGCGGAGTTATAATTGCTTCTGCCGCATTATTTATTGTGCTTTCTGTTTTTGCAGGCTTAAAAGACTATAGCCTTCAGTTTTCATCCTTTGTAGATCCAGATTTAGAACTCACACCTGCTCAAGGTAAATCATTTATTTTCTCTGATGACGATCAATTAAAGCTAAAATCAATACAAGGCATTGCTTCTTTTTCTAAAATTATTGAAGAGCGCATTATTATAAAATCAGAAAATAAAAATCTTCTTGCGACTTTAAAAGGTGTGGACACCAACTTTTTAAAAGTGACCAATATTGACTCTATGGTAACCAAAGGAAATTGGATTTCTCCTGAAAGTAATGATGTTGTTTCAGGTTGGGGAATTTCTAATAAACTTTCGTTTGGAATTCTAGATTTTAGAAAAGCGCTTTCACTTTACGTTCCTAAACCTGGAAAAGGGCAACTCAGCTCTATTAAAGGAGCTTATAATACCGTATATGTAAATAATGTTGGTTTATTTGATATTAATGAAGAACTTAATGATGAATATATCTTTTCGGATATTACATTGGCCAAACAGTTATTAAATTACAAAAACCATCAAATTTCCGCTTTAGAATTAAAATTAAATCCTGAAGCTGATGAAGAACTAGTAAGAGAGGCTATTAATTCTACTTTTAATAATACATTTCTTATTAAGAACAGAGAGCAACTTAACGACGCTTTGTTTAAAATGCTAAATACAGAAAACTTAGCTATTTACCTCATCTTTACTTTAGTTATAGTCATTGCATTATTTAATGTTATTGGAGCTATCATTATGATGATTTTAGATAAAAAGAAATCCTTAAACACCTTATTTAACCTAGGTACAGAGCCAAAAATCATTAAATCTATATTCTTTTGGCAAGGCAGTCTAATGACTATGGTTAGTGGCTTAATTGGTGTAACTATTGGGTTATTAGTTGTTTTATTACAACAATCTTTCAACTTAATAATGCTTACACCAGAGCTGGCTTACCCTGTGCGTATAAATATCTATAATGTATTCTTGGTATTGGCAACCATCTTTGCTTTAGGAATTGTAGCATCTCGCATTGCATCTCAACGCATTACAAAAAAATTGATAAAATCTTAGACGAATTGGTAATCTGAAAATTTTTCTAAAACCTCGTCAAAAGTATCAAACACATCTTTAGAATCATCACTGGTTACCATTCTCATTCTATATTCCTTAAAGTTCGGAATTCCCTTAAAATAGTTAGTATAATGCCTTCTAGTTTCAAAAACACCTAGTTTTTCACCTTTCCAGTCTATAGCCATTTGTAAGTGTCGTCTCGCTGCTTCAACGCGTTCTGGCATCGTTATTGGATCTAAATGTTTTCCTGTTTTAAAATAATGTTTTATCTGTTTAAAGAACCAAGGATTACCAATAGTAGCTCTACCAATCATAGCACCATCTAGCCCATAATTGTCTCGCATTTCGGCAGCACGCTCTGGTGTATTAACATCTCCATTGCCAAACACAGGAATATGCATTCGTGGATTGTTTTTCACTTCTGCTATCGGTTTCCAATCTGCATTACCTTTATACATTTGGGCTCTGGTTCTTCCATGTATAGCTATAGATTTTATACCTACATCTTGAAGACGCTCAGCAACTTCTACAATTTTTATAGAATCATGATCCCAACCCAATCGGGTTTTTACAGTAACAGGAAGCTTGGTGCGTTTTACCATTTCAGCAGTCAATTTTTCCATGAGACAGACATCTTTTAAGATTCCTGCTCCTGCTCCTTTAGATACCACTTTCTTTACAGGGCAACCAAAATTAATATCAATAATATCTGGATTGGATTTTTCTACAATATCAATAGTTTGAAGCATACTTTCCATATTGGCACCAAAAATTTGAATACCAACAGGTCGCTCTTTTTCATAGATATCTAGTTTCATAACGCTTTTTGCAGCATTACGAATCAGCCCTTCACTTGAAACAAACTCTGTATAAACCACATCTGCACCTTGCTCTTTACATAATGCACGGAAAGGAGGATCGCTAACATCTTCCATTGGTGCTAAAAGCAAAGGAAACTCTCCTAATTCTATATCGCCTATTTTAACCAAGTCTTTAATTTTGGAGCAAAGCTAAGACTTTTTAAGGTATTTACTATTTAATACCCATAAGCCATATAATCCTAAACACAATTCGCCAACTGTAGCTACCACATATGCCACAGAAGGCACGCCATCTAATGTTATGCTAATAATTCTTCCAAATCCTAAACCTAGCATAAATAGCATATTAGAAATAAGAGCTGCTTTTAGATGGTTTCTTCTTAAAATTCCTGAAACCCATAACATTGAAAAAGCAATGTATAAGCCCATTATGGCTTTATTAAAATTATACTCATCAATAGTATTAAGGTTAAGATTTAAAAACTCACCTAGATTAAAACCATAAATAAAAGCAGCAGGAAAAACAACTACAACCGAAATGATAAGGTGTATCTTGGTTATGGTTGCTACTGACGAGATTTTCATTTTTTTATTCCCTAGATTAAATTAGACACATATACACTAAAAACGAATATAAGTATAAAACACCTGACAATCTAAAGCATTAATACTTAACTATTTTAGAATTGTATGTAGTAAATCTATTTGTATAAGTGAGTACATAAATACCTTTATCGTATTGCTTCAAATCTAACACTCCTCTTGTTTGATTAATAGAATACTGATTAAGAAGCTCTCCTCTAACATTGTATATTTTAATTATACCATCAGAAATATTTGAAGCTATATTATAATTCAAAAAACCTTGTGTTGGATTTGGAAAAATTTCTATTCCAACATTAAATGCAATATTCTCTACAGATAACTCTTCACAGGTTTGAGTATAGTTTACACTTGCTGAAGTTTCTAAAGCATTTGTAAAGGTTTCTCCATCCGTTTCGTTATCTTTTAAAATATAGTTAAGCCAAGGTGTTAGAAAACTAAATGTAATACTTTGTTGGGTTTCTCTATCAATATTTATTGATGAATTACAAAACCCTTCACCAAACTCACAATTAAAATTATTATTAGCAAAATAACAGTGTATTCCTTCATTAATGCTAATTAGTGTTTTACATACTGATGCAGCATTACTAAACATAAGATTCTGATTCTGATCTTGTGGAGTTACACAATCGTCACTACCCGAAAACAACAATGTTGGTACAGTTACATTTATAGCTGCTGCTATTGCTGAAGGATTAGTTTCTGCAGCTGCAAAATTTACAACAGCTTGTATGTTAGTATTATTTTCAGCAGCCAAAAAACTTGCGCCACCTCCCATAGAATGCCCCATTAATGCTGTTTTTGGTGCAATTGCATTATAAAAGATTGAGTTATTATTTAAATTTAAAGCTTGCATTTCTGTAGCGACGAATTTTAAATCTAAACCAAAATCTTGATGATTGGGTGATAATGACATTTCTGTTATAGGGAAGCAAATAATATAACCTTGTGGCACTAATTGATTGATAAAATTATCGTAAGCTTGCCAAGTCATCGCAAAACCATGTCCAAAAACCAAAACAGGATAACTTCCAATTGCTACTGCTACATCATCGCCAACAGTTTCTGAAGGATAATACACTTCTGTAATAATGGTTCGGCTTCGAGAACTGTCTACAATATTAAGCGTTGTGTGCCCAATACTAGATTGCGAAATAGTATAGTTTGTAATAAAACTTAAAACAACTACTAGAAAATATTGTATCCTCACTAAAACTTTACTTTAGTTTCAATAGTTTCCTCTCCACGTTTTACAGTAATATCTGCTTTATCTCCTTTGTTAAATACAGACAAAGCACGCATGTAACTCATCATATCCGTAACGGTACTATCTCCTAATTTTACAACAACATCCCCTTTTTGTAATCCTGCATTAAAAGCTGGTGTTTCTTCTCTAGTACCATCTATTCGCATACCCTTTCCATCATATAAATAATCTGGTACTACTCCTAAACCTACTTTAAAACGTGGTGTTTCCTCACTTTCGTTTTTTGTTTTTCTAAAAGCTAATTCACCATTATCATCTAAGTCTGTGATAATATTATAAATGTAATCAGAGATTAAATCCATACCTTCATAATTCAACTTTTCAAAATCATCGCTTGGCTTATGATAATCTTCGTGTTGCCCTGTAAAAAAGTGTAAAACCGGAACATCAATAAGGTAAAAAGAAGTATGGTCGCTTGGTCCCACTCCACTTTCATTTTCTATAAGTTTAAATTTTTCATTATTAGACTTAATAGTTTGCTTAAATAAAGGTGAAGTACCAACACCATAAACCGCAAGTGTACTGTCAGCCTTCATTCTACCTACCATGTCCATATTAATCATATAATTAATAGATTCAGCGTCTATCGTTGGGTTCTTTGAGAAGTAATTAGACCCTAACAAGCCCATTTCTTCACCAGAAAAAGACATAAACAAATAGTTGTTTTTGTCTTTTACTTCAGCATTATTATTTCTCACTTTAAGACGACTAGCAAGGTTAAGCATAATAGCAACTCCACTTGCATTATCATCTGCACCATTGTGAATTGCTTTTTCTTCTCCTCGGTATAAAGAACCTTCGCCTCCATAACCTAAGTGGTCGTAATGTGCACCAATTACAATCGTTGTTTTGGCATTATTATTTATATATCCAATAACGTTATTTCCAGTAATTGTACTATCTGCATTGGTAGTAAACTCTACTTCTTTATGCGGATCTGTTTTGGGTTTAAATGAAAACGGTTGTAAATAGCCTTCTGTTCCTTTTGGCTCAATGCCCATTTCTTTAAATCGTTTTACTAAATATTCTGAAGCTTTTTTTTCACCATCAGTTCCGGTTTGGCGACCTTCTAATTTATCATCTGCTAAATAAGCAACATCTTCCTTTATTTTATTTATGGTCGTTGTAGGTTGATTTTTATAAGTAGCATCTTCCTTTGTTATGCTTCCTGATTTTGTAGGTTCATTTTTGCAAGCTAATACACTTACTAAAAGAGATAAAAACGCTAATTTTTTCATTACTAAATACTATTTTTGCAAAATTAGGTATTAATAACCATTTATTATGAACAGATTAGCAGTTATCTTTACTATTTGTCTTACAATTTTTTCATGTAAAAATGAAAAGAATGATTCTACAACCACAGATGCATATTCAGGTGCAACAAAAATGTCAGATTCTTTAATCTATCCTGAAGAAACCAATTTTAAATCTTTACGACAAGTTACTTTTGGTGGCGATAATGCTGAAGCATATTGGAGTTTTGATGATAAACAACTTGTTTTTCAATCTAACAACAAAAAATGGGGAGTAAATTGTGATCAGATGTTTTTAATGAATGCTGATGAAACACTAAATGATAGTATTGCACCACCTATGGTAAGTACAGGGAAAGGACGTACAACCTGCTCTTATTTTCTACCAGACAATAAGCATGTTATTTATGCCTCTACACATTTAAGCGATGACAAATGCCCTGAAGTTCCTCTTAAAGAAAACGGAAAATACATTTGGCCTATTTATGATAGTTATGACATTTTTATAGCTGATTTAGAAGGTAATATTGTAAAGCAATTAACACATGAGGATGGTTACGATGCAGAACCTACAGTTTCTCCTAAAGGTGATAAAATAGTCTTTACCTCTACCAGAAGTGGTGACCTAGAGCTTTACACCATGAATCTTGATGGTACTGACGTAAAACAAATTACTGATGAATTAGGTTATGATGGTGGAGCATTCTTTTCGCCAGATGGAACTAAGTTAATTTTTAGATCTTCTCGTCCAAAAACAGAAAAAGAAATAAAAGAATACAAAGATTTATTAGCGCGAGGTTTGGTAGAACCTAGTGATATGGAATTATTTATTTGTAATGCGGATGGTAGCGATATGAGACAGTTAACACATTTAGGTAAGGCCAATTGGAGTCCGTTTTTTCACCCAAGTGGTGAAAAGGTCTTATTTTCTTCAAATTTTGAAAGTGAAATTGGCTTCCCTTTTAACCTTTATATGATTGATATCGATGGTAAAAATGTGAAACGAGTAACACATGGTAATACTTTTGAAGCTTTCCCTGTATTTTCTAATGATGGTAAACACTTGATTTTTTCATCTAATCGACATAATGGAGGTACAAGAGACACCAATTTATTTATTGCAGAATGGCAAGATTAATAATTTAATATGCTGAACGCCTTATATAGAAAGATATTCAGCATATTTAAAATCTAATCTAAATCTTTTAATCTATCTCTACTTTCTTCGCTTGTTGTGCGTTCGTTAGTATTTAGCCTAGTGTTTCCAAATTTGTAACGGAAACCTATTTTAACAAAACGGTTATCACTATCTACAAAACTAGAACTTGACTGATTTAAATATCTAAGAGAAGAATCTGTATCTTGGAAATTAAATATATCATCTATTGCTAAAGAGATAACTCCTCTTTTATTTAAAATAGATTTAGTAATACTTAACTCTGAAAACAATCGATTTTCTACAGTTTGTAATTGCTGTATGTTTTTACCAACCCAAGTAAGCGTTAGGTTTACATTTAAACTTTTATCTTCAAGGAACGAAACATTATTTTGTAAAACACTATAGTTAGACCATTGGTTTAACTCTACAAAATCGTTTCCAAAATTAACCTCCTCTTTAAAGTTATAAAATGAAGTAATGAAATTAAGATTCCAATTATCTAGAGGGTAATAATCAAAAGTAAAATCAAAGCCATAATCTACTTTTTTATCTAAGTTAGTTGGTGTAAAAGCGATAATGTTTGTTTCATTATCTTGCCTTGGCAATTCTACGATATCACCATCATAATTTATATAATAAGCTTCTATTGTAAAATGCTTTAAAAAACTAACACCTATTTTGTAATGGTCTCTGTAAGTTGGAACCAAGTTAGGGTTACCAAGCACTTGAGTATTCTCATTTAGAAAAAATGTAAAAGGATTTAAATCTGTATAGCTTGGCCTAGCAATACTTCTTTTATAACTTCCATAAACATCTAAATCATCAGAAATTTCATGAGACAAACTTGCGTTAGGAAACCATTTTAAATAATCTTGCTTATTTACTTCATTTAGCGAGATAGATTCCCCTTTTATATTAGTTTGTTCGGCTCTTACACCTAAATTAAAATCCCAATTACCCAAAGACAAATTATAGTTTGCATAAGCAGCTAATACGTTTTCATCATAATTAAAGGCATCTGAGTTATCACTATTTATGATTTCTTCATCATTTATAATATCTACTCGTGTAATATCGCTTTCGGTATTTACATTAGAGTATTTTATACCTGCATCAAAGCCAGAATAATCATCAATTGGCATACTGTAATCAATTTTGCTTGTAATGATTCTTGTATCTTGATTAGCTAAAGTATTAAACTCTGAATCATCAGCATCTAACACCTCGTCCTGAAACACACTTTGGTCGCGCTTATAGTCGTAAACTGTATAATGCGTGTTAAATGTAAGGCTAGACTTATTTCTAAATTCGTGTCTTAATAATATATCTGTACCAAGATTAAACTTATCATCTCTAGATAAATTATCAGCAGTAAAGCTTGAATCATAATTTTGATTAGCATCAAAAATATCTGTTTGGTTTTTTATTTTGTATTTAAAATAAGGCATTAATAAGCCTGTACTGGTAAAGCTTAATGTAGTTTTATCATCAATATAATAATCAAAATTAAGATTAAGGTTGTGCGTAGTAGACCATGTGTTTCTGTTAACATTAGATTTCCATATTTGATCTATTTCATTATTACTGTCTAAAAAATTAACCACATCATCTTGGTCTCTATTAATCTTCTTATTTGTGTAACTATAATTTAAGTTTATATTGATTTTATCATTTTTAAAATAATGACTTGTTCCTGCATTATATCTAGGAAACACGCCTTGCGTGTAATTTGTAAATACTGTGCCTCTGTAACCTGTTATAATGTTTTTACTCATTATAATATTAATAACAGAACCACTATCTGCATCAAAACTTGCTGGTGGATTAGTAATTACCTCAACAGATTTTATACTATTGGCTGGCGCACTTTCTAAAAGTTGCATTAGCTCTTCTGATGTTAACTGAACTTTGCGGTTATTAATATAAACTGCTGCCGGTGCACTTTTAATATTAATTGCGCCTTCGCTCACTATAACTCCTGGTGTGCTTTTTAAAACTCCAAGTGTACTACCTTCTACTAAAGCGGTATTTTCAACATTAAACACCAATCGGTCTGGCTTACGAGTTATTGTCGGTTTTTTGGCAACAACAGTAACTTCATCTAAATTTTCTGATGTTTCTTTTAATATTATGGTTTTTAAATCTAGATTTCCGTTAAGGATAATTTTCTGTTCAAAGTCTTCTAAGCCTACAAAGCTTATTTTAATAAAATACGTGTCTTCAGGTAAATTAACCAAGTTAAAATATCCGTTATCATCTGTAGAAGTTCCTATTAAAAAGTTTTTTTCTTCACCTTGTAAAAGAATTACATTGGCTAATTCTATAGGAGTGTTTCCAGCATCTACCACTTTACCTAAAATGGAAAAATTCTGAGCAAAAGCATTTAGAGATAGCACAAAAAGAATTGCGCTCATACAAGAACGTAAGTTAATAGTCATTTAAGCTTGGTTTAATCGGCAATATAAAAATAGTTTTTTAATTTATGTTGCGGTTTTTCCACAGTTTATTAAAAGTTAAAGCACTATAAATCAACCCTTTTTTATTAAATAAATTGCAAAATCAAAAAAAGAAAAATATTCCTTAACTCTATACATCACAATTAACACCTATATTTTAAGTAATCTCGTTTAAGATCAAATAAAACAAATAGCAATTACCTATCTTCTAACAGCGTGTAAATAACATGGTTTTATTAACTTAAAAATTCATGTACTTTTGCATACTTAATGTTGCCTTAGAAAAAGAGAGATGAAGAACATTCGCAATTTTTGCATTATTGCACATATAGATCACGGAAAGAGTACACTCGCTGACCGATTGTTAGATTTTACAGGTTCTGTTACTGATAGAGAAAAACAAGACCAGCTTCTAGACAATATGGATTTGGAGCGTGAGCGTGGTATTACCATTAAATCTCATGCTATACAGATGGAATATACCTATAAAGGTGAACAATATATTCTAAACCTTATTGATACTCCTGGTCACGTAGATTTTTCTTATGAGGTTTCTCGCTCTATTGCAGCTTGTGAAGGTGCTTTATTAATTGTTGATGCTGCGCAAAGTATACAAGCACAAACTATTTCAAATCTATATCTGGCATTAGATAATGACTTGGAAATAATTCCTGTGTTAAACAAAATTGATTTACCAAGTGCTAATCCAGAAGAAGTTACAGACGATATTGTTGACTTGTTAGGGTGTGATCCTTCTGAAGTTATTCCTGCCAGTGGAAAAACTGGTTTAGGTGTTGAAGATATTTTATCTGCAATTATAGAACGTGTTCCTGCGCCAGAAGGTAATCTAGACGAGCCTTTACAAGCCTTAATTTTCGACTCTGTTTACAATCCTTTTAGAGGTGTTGAAACTTACTTTAGAGTAATCAATGGCTCTATTAAAAAAGGGCAAAACATTAAGTTTATTGCTACTGGTAAAACCTATTTTGCTGATGAAGTAGGTACTTTAAAACTTACTCAAGTAAAAAAGCAAGAAATTAAAGCTGGTGATGTGGGTTATTTAATTACAGGAATTAAAGACGCTCGCGAAGTAAAAGTTGGTGACACCATTACAGATGCTAAAACACCAACTACAAATGCAATCGATGGTTTTGAAGACGTAAAACCTATGGTATTTGCTGGTATTTACCCTGTTGATACTGAAGATTACGAAGAGCTTCGTGCTTCTATGGAAAAGCTTCAACTTAATGATGCATCATTAGTTTTTGCACCAGAGAGCTCTGCTGCTTTAGGATTTGGTTTCCGTTGTGGATTCTTAGGAATGTTACATTTAGAAATTATTCAGGAGCGATTAGAACGTGAGTTTGATATGACTGTTATTACAACAGTACCTAACGTTAGCTATCATGCCTTTACCAATAAAAATCCAGATGAAATTGTTATCGTAAACAATCCATCAGATTTACCAGAGCCATCCACTTTAAACCGAGTTGAAGAACCTTACATTAAAGCCACAATCATTACAAAATCTGATTTTGTTGGACCAGTAATGAGTCTTTGTATAGAAAAACGTGGTCAAATTACCAATCAAACCTATTTAACCACAGAACGTGTTGAGCTTAGTTTTGATATGCCTCTTGCTGAAATAGTATTTGATTTTTATGACAGATTAAAGACCGTTTCTAAAGGTTATGCATCGTTTGATTATTCGCCAATTGGTATGCGAGCTTCTAAATTAGTTCGTGTTGATATTTTACTGAATGCTCAAACTGTAGATGCGCTTTCTGCTTTAGTACATACAGATAATGCTTATACTATTGGTAAAAAGATGACCGAAAAATTAAAAGAGCTTATACCAAGACAACAGTTTGATATTCCTGTACAAGCTGCTATTGGAGCAAAGATTATTGCTAGAGAAACCATTAAAGCGCTTCGTAAAGATGTTACAGCCAAGTGTTATGGTGGTGATATTTCGCGTAAACGTAAACTTCTTGAAAAGCAGAAAAAAGGTAAAAAACGTATGCGCCAAGTTGGTAATGTAGAAATTCCACAACAGGCATTTATGGCTGTTTTAAAGCTAAACGATTAAGCTATTCTGTGATTCATTATTAAATTTGCTGTTGAATTGCTTTTATAGTGTTTTCAAATGCATTAAAGGCTTTTAAGTAAGGCATAAAAAAACGAGAATCGGTAACTTTATTATCAATTGTAAAACTTAAATTGGTTGTTTTGTTAGGAACTGTAATGTGCATTTTTCCATCAATAAATGATACCACTGACTTCATGTTTCCTTTTAAGTATATAGAGTTTAATGTTGAAATAATAGATGAATCTAACAATTGCTTTTCAAGCCTTTCATCCGTGCAAAAAAGCTTATAATTGTTTGCTAATCCTGCTTTTGCTGCTTTAACTTCACTTATTGGATTGCCAAATGATTCTTTTGAAAATCTATTAATTTTACTCAGGTATTCATTAGGAATTATTAGAAAATTTCCTTTAAATTCACTTTTAAATTCAGCACACATAAAAAGCCCTTTGTAAAAAATAATTTCGTCTCTTATAATGCCAAAAATAGGAAGGTCATCATCCTCTTGTGTTGTCGTCATTATTCCTCTTATTATAAATAATGGTAGTAATAGTATAGATAACAAACAACCTCCCACAGTTTTTGAGTAATTAATTACATCTTTGTAAAATTTTATTTCGGTAAATGTTATTGAAATATCATCTATTGAACCCGAAACGGTATCTTCACCCACAATGTATTTAGCATCTCTTATAAACTTTTTATTAAATAAACCACTTTGTTTTATCGTTTCAATATTTAAATCGTAGAGGCTATATTTTAAGTTTGAGTTTATGGATTCAAAAATGCTTTGCATAACATTTTGCTTCACATTACTTCTATATATTTTCTTTGGTGCCGGAATAATACCTGTTAAAATACAGACTGATCCCGAAACGATAAGATAGACTAAAAGTGGAGGGAAAATTAATATCACAAAAAGCATTACAACACTAGATGCTTTTGCTATATGAAAAATAGGCAAAATAAAAATCTTATAGGCTTTGTGTAAAATGTAAAGTCTTTTGCGCTTACTTTCTAGAGACTTTGCTTCCTTGTCTAAATTTAGGTTTTCTAACATAGCTATTTACAAATGCTGTAACAAAAAAAATACAACTAGTTAACAACTTCTAGTTTCTGCCCTAAATACACCAATTTACTCTTAGCATCAATTTCCTTTTCTACATCGTCATCTAAAGAAGGAATAACATGTATAACATTTTTACTTGTTTTTAAAAACAATGGAACCTGTGCTTTATTAGCTTTTATGTTATCTAATGCGGTATTATAAGATTCTAAATCTTTTACGGAAATCTCTTGTATATCAGGATAATCCTCTATAACATCCATAAGGTTATTAAAATCGTCTGACATGGTAAAAAAGCCGTTTTCGTTAGATAATGCTCCATTTTCTAATTCAGACTTAGACGCCAATCTAAACGATCCGTTTTCACCAAATTGAGTACTAAATTTTTCTACAGCATAACGATTAATTTCGGCATTTCCTGTAAGTGCTATTAAATAACCTATGTCGTTAAACTCAACATTATCTTTAAGTGTATCAGAATATATATTTTCTGTATGCGCCTCTATACCCTCTAGTTGCGCTGCTTTAACATTATCTGGGTTACTGTCTACCAAAACTACATGCCTACCATTATCTATAAGGTATTGCGCAACCAAACGAGATACTTTAGATGCTCCAATAATTAAAATACCTTCTGACTTTGTTAAAAATACACCTGAAATTTTTGCAAACAATCTTGCTGTAGTTGCATTAAGCAATACTGTACCTAATACAATCATAAACACTAATGGTGTTATGTACTCAGCACCAACCACATTTTCAGCCATTAGTTTACTTCCAAATAATGAAGCAATACCTGCAGCTACAATACCTCTTGGTCCTACCCAACTAATAAATAATTTTTCATTAAGTTTTAAAGAAGACTTATAGGTACTTAAAAAAACACCCAATGGTCTAATAATAAATACAACTATTGAAAATAAAGCCAAAGTTTTCCAATTTGCCAGAAGCATTAAATTATCCATATCTATGTTAGCTGACAACAAAATGAACAGTACAGAGATTAGTAAAACGCTTAGAGACTCTTTAAAATAAAGCAACTCTTTAAGGTAAGGCGCATTTTTATTACCTAATACCATACCCATAATTACTACAGATAACAAACCCGATTCGTGAGCAAAACTATCTGATAGTACAAAAACACCAAGTACAGCAGCAAGTGCAAAAACATTCATTAAATAATGAGGAATCAATTTTTTGTTAATCAAAAAATCTAAAGCATGTGCAAATGCAAATCCAAAAGTTGAACCGAAAAGAATAATTTTACCAAACTCTACTAAAGCGGTTTTGGTAAATCCGCCTCCACCTCCAACAAAAATAAATTCAAATACCAATACAGCCACTAAAGCACCTATAGGATCTATAAGAATCCCTTCCCATTTTAAAACTGCCGACACATCGCGTTTCAATGGAATATTTCTTAAAATTGGCGTAATTACAGTAGGTCCTGTAACAATGATAAGCGCAGAAAACAAAAATGCTAATTCCCACTCTAAACCAAAACAATAGTTTACAGCAAATGCTGCAGCAAAAAAAGTAACTAAAGAACCAAGTGTAATTAACTTTGTAATCACAGGTCCTACATTCTTTATTTCACTCATTTTAAGTGTTAATCCACCTTCAAAAAGAATGATACTTATAGCAAGTGAAACAAAATAGTACAAACCTTCTCCTGGAAAAAGTCCTTTACCTTGTGCTTCGTTCCAAACGGGTTCTATCCACTTAGTACCATCTTCGCTTAAAAATTCTGCAGCAATTGGCCCAACTAATAATCCTATAAGTATTAATGGTAAAATTGCTGGAATCTTAAATTTCCAAGCAACCCATTGCGCTAATATTCCGAGTATAATAATACCTGACAACTCTAACATTGGCTCTCTTTTTTTGTGAAAATACTAAATATTAAGGATTTTAAACGTGTCTTAACTTTATTACACATCAAATTTTTAAAAAAGTACTATCTTTCGCGGCTCACAATTAAACTAATAGCATACAAATTGTCTTTGAAGCCTTTCAGCACCATAGGAATTGGTGTTACTTTTTCTCCAAATCTACGAGCTAATATCTATGAAGCTGCAAGATTATCTATTGCTTTTAAGGCAAAATTAGTTTTAATACATGTAGGTGAAAATTCTGTAGAAAAACAAGATAAATTTCACACTATTCTAGAACCATTTATAAATGATAATCTGGATTTTGAAATTGTATTTAAATCTGGAAATCCGGTAGATGTTATTCTTTCTATTTCAAAAGAAAAACAAATAGATCTTTTAATACTAGGTGCACTTCAAAGAGAAAACTTTGTAAAATACTATGTTGGGTCTATTGCTCGAAAAATTACTCGTAAAGCTGAATGTTCTGTTCTGCTTCTCATTAAGCCATCTGTAGACCAAGTACCATGTGAGCATATTGTTGTAAATGGCTTAAAAGATCCTAAAACTGAACAAACAATTGCTTCAGCATTTTATGTAGCCAAAGCCATAAGCTCTGATAAAATAACTATAGTAGAAGAAATTACACAAGAAGAACTTGCTGTAAAAATTGATGATGATAAATCTTTAAGAAAGGCTAATATTGCTAAAGAGCGTATTCGTTTACGAGAAAACTCGAGAGTAAAAAATATTATAGAAAATATTCCGAAACAATACACTAATGATGTCGCCATTAAATCTCAGGCTATTTTTGGTAAAAAAGGGTATTCTATTGGGCATTATGCACAAATTGTAAGAGCAGACCTTTTGGTAATGAATGCGCCAAGCAAAATGACATTTTGGGATCGCCTTTTTCCTCATGATATTGAACATATACTTACAGAATTACCAACCGATGTTTTAATTATTCAATGAGTTCTACAAATAGCAACATAAAAACCTTTTTTAAAGCTTTACCACAAAATATATTTTCTGGTTTTGTAGTAAGTCTTATTGCTTTGCCTTTAGGATTAGGGCTTGCTATGGCAAGTGAAGCTCCTCCAATTGCTGGAATTATTGCTGCTGTTGTTGGTGGTATTGTTGTTTCTATTTTTGGAGGTAGCCATGTAACTATAGCAGGACCTGGAAACGGATTGGTTGGCGTGTTATTAGTTGCCATTACCACACTAGGTTTAGAAAGTGCATATGCAGCAATTATATGCTCTGGTGTTTTATTAGCTATTTTAGGGTTTTTACGATTAGGAAAATTAGCAGACTTTTTTCCATCTTCGGCTATACAAGGTATGTTAGCTGCTATTGGGCTTATAATACTCGGAAAACAGTTTCATATTATGTTGGCTCATAAGATAAAACGCGAAGACACCTTAGATTACCTTATAGAAATTCCATACACTATTAATGATGCTATTCATTACAACAACGAAGGGTTAATTTATGCTGCTGGCGCAGGTGTTTTAAGCTTAGCAATTATGATATTTTATCCAAAAATCAGGAATAAATATTTACAGTTTATACCAGCACCTATGTGGATTGTAATTCTATCGATAGCTTTTAGTTATTATTTTGAGTTAGTGGCTCATGAAGCTAATCCTATAGATAAGCTATACATGATTTCTGGTATTCCAGAGTTTAATGATATCATTGCGCAATTACCAACTGTAGATTTTAGTAAAACAGGCTCGTTTCCGTTTTGGTCTAGTGTATTAGCGTTAACTTTAATTGCCAGTATAGAATCGTTGTTAAGCATTAAAGCAGTAGATAAATTAGATCCAAAAAAAAGACGATCTAACGTAAATTTAGATTTAAAGGCACTTGGTTTAGCAACCGTAGGAAGTGGTTTCTTAGGAGGTCTGAATGTAGTTACTGTAATTGCCAGAAGCTCTGTAAATGTTAATAACAATGGTAGTAACAGATCTTCTAATTTTTTTCATGCTACTTTTTTGGTAATTTTTATTGTGCTTTTTAGCTCGCAACTAACCAGAATTCCGTTGCCAGCCTTAATGGCTATTTTAGTATTTACAGGATACAGACTTGCATCGCCTGTAACTATAAAGAAAATATTATCCATAGGTAAAGAACAGATAATTATCTTTTTTGTAACGCTTTTTGTAACACTCAAAGTTGGGTTAATAACAGGTATTGTTTCGGGTGTTTTAACTACCTTTTTATTGCACATCATTATTACTAAAAATGCAGCTCTATTTTTAAGAAATGTACTAAAGCCTAATGTGCTTATGTTTAGAGAGCAAGATAATGGAGTTTACTATGTAAGTGTAAAACATTTTTGTAGCTTTTTAAACTACTATAAACTTAAAGAGAAGCTTAATGCAATTCCAGAAAACAGTGATGTTGTTGTTGATTTTTCAATGTGCGAATTTGTAGATCATACTGTAATGGAAAATCTAAACAATTACACAGAGCTTTTTACTAAAAGAGATGGCCATTTTGATGTGGTAGGTTTAGATTTACACGATACTAAATCTGAGCATCCTTTTGCTTTAAGACGTATGCTTCCTGTTCCAAATATCATTAAAAACGGACTCACAAAACGCCAAAATAACATTGAAGAATTAGCTAGAAATTATGATTTAAATTATGATTTTAAAAAAGAAAAAGAAACTCATTTTTTAGATAAGTTTCATTTCTTTAGAACCAAATCTATTCATCATATTTATAACAAATTATCTTCAAAAAACAATACCCTTTCAATTTTTGATATTGAGTTTTCTGAAGGTGAGTTTATTGCAAAAGAAACCGTAAGAAATACGATGATGCATATAACGCTTCAAGATCAAATTCCAGAATTTACATTAGACAAAGAAGGGTTTTTAGAAAAAATGTATGCTTTTGCTGGTTTTAAGGACATTCCTTTACAAGAACATTCAGATTTTAATAAACGCTTTTATTTATTAGGAGAAAATGAAGCTGAGATAAGTGCTTTTTTTAACAGTGATATTATTCACTTTTTAGAAAGCAACCCATACTATCACATAGAATCTAATGGAACTTCTCTTATTGTGTTTAGTAAAGAACGTTTGGCTAGTACTAAAGAAATTAAAGTTCTTTTAGATTTTGGCAAACGCTTAAAGAATGTTATTTCTCAATTTTCTACTGTAAGTATTATGGCATAAAAAACTAATAAATACTTCTTTATAAAGAAACAGGTTAGGTGAACAATAGTCTATATCTATTAAATTATCATATCTTGCAAAAATTAAATAGGTGAACCTCTTATTAAAGGTTTGGTAAGACCAATATAATCACCTACAAGAAATAAAATGATTAAATATCAAGAGTAGTTAACCTAAATTTAAACGTGTGAAATTATATCCTATAAATGCTGGAAACTTTAAGCTAGATGGTGGAGCAATGTTTGGTGTTGTACCAAAATCATTGTGGCAACGCACTAATCCTGCAGACAACAATAATATGATTGATATTGCGGCACGTTGTTTGCTTATTGAAGATGGTAATCGATTAATTTTAGTCGATACAGGAATGGGAGATAAACAAAGTGATAAATTTTATGGCTATTATTTTCTTTGGGGAGATGATACTATAGATAAATCACTAGCGATGCATGGCTTTTATAGAGATGATATAACCGATGTGTTTATGACACATTTACATTTTGATCATTGTGGTGGTAGCATTCAATGGAATAAAGACAAAACAGGTTACGAGCCTGCTTTTAAGAATGCTAACTTTTGGAGTAATGAAGCGCATTGGAAATGGGCAACAGAGCCAAACCGAAGAGAGAAAGCTTCGTTTTTAAAAGAAAACATTTTACCTATGGAAGAAAGTGGACATTTAAAGTTTACAGCACTTCCAGAAAATAAAATTTTAAAAAACTCTAAGTTAGGATTTGATATATTTTATGCTGATGGACACACCGACAAACAAATGGTTCCAATGATAAATTATAATGGTAAAACCATTTGTTTTATGGCAGATTTATTACCAACAGCTGGCCATTTACCATTACCTTTTGTTATGGGTTATGATACAAGACCTTTATTAACCTTAGACGAGAAAGAATTGTTTTTAAATATGGCAGCAGACAATAACTTTTATCTCTTTTTAGAGCACGATGCGCATAATGAGATTATAACCGTAAAACATACCGAAAAAGGTGTTCGTTTAAATGAAACCTTTTCGTGTAACGATATATTTAATTAAAAACTATTGAATACTTTATATGATGAAAATGAATTATAAACCCCTTGTTTATTTAGGACTAACAGCTAGCTTATTTGTAGGCTGTGGAAGTACTGCAGATATTATATCTACTCCTGCAGAAAATATTGACACCTCACCTTTAAAAGTTTCTGAATTGACGGAGGCAGAGAAGAAAAATTGGGGTCATTTAGATTTAGAAAGAGATACAATTCCAGGAATGGCAGTAGATAGAGCTTATTCTGAAATTATTAAAGGAAAAAAAGGAACCAAAGTAATTGTTGCCGTTATTGATAGTGGTATTGATATTGACCACGAAGATTTAGACGACGTCATCTGGACCAATAAAGACGAAATACCAAACAATGGTATAGATGATGATAAAAATGGTTACATAGATGATATTCATGGTTGGAATTTCTTAGGCGATGCTTACGATGAGCAGTTAGAATATGTACGTATGATTGCTGCAAAAGATACCTCAAACCCTAGATATCAAGAAGCAGTAGATTTACAAGCAGAGGAACACAAAAAATGGATGGGTCGTAAAACACAATACGATCAAATTTATCAACGTGTTGTTTCAGCTGATGAAACCTTAGCAAAGGCTACAGGTAAAAAAGATTACACAAAAGAAGATGTTAATGCTATAAAATCTGAAGACGAAGCCGTAAAAGAAGCTGTTGGAGTAGCTCAATATATGTATGGTAATGGCATTACATCTATGACAGAAGCGAAAAAAGAAATCAATAATGCTTTAGAGTCTATCAACGAACGTTTAAACTATTATTACAATATTAATTTTTCTGGTAGAACTACTAAGGATGATATCAATGACTTATCTGATACTGGCTACGGAAATGGTAATGTAAAACACGTTAAAAAATCTGAATCTCATGGTACACACGTTGCTGGTATTATTGCAGCAGAACGTAATAATGGTTTAGGTGCAAATGGTGTTGCTAATAATGTAGAGATTATGGCAATACGTGTAGTACCTAATGGAGATGAGTACGATAAAGATGTGGCACTATCTATTCGTTATGCAGTAGATAATGGAGCAAAAGTTATTAATGGAAGTTTTGGTAAATCATTTTCACCACATTCTGATTGGGTAAGAGATGCTATAAAATACGCTTCAGATAACGATGTGGTATTTGTACATGCAGCAGGAAACGATAGCAACAATATTGATGTTGAACCAAATTTCCCAGATGATAATGTAAATTTTGTTGAAGTTTCTAATACTTACATCAGAGTAGGTTCTTTAACCTCTAAATACGGCTCTAAAATGGTGTCTGGTTTTTCTAACTACGGAAATAAAAACGTTGATGTTTTTGCACCTGGATCTCAGATATACTCTACATTCCCAGAAAATGAATACCAAGCGATTAGTGGTACCTCTATGGCTGCTCCTGGTGTTGCTGGTGTTGCTGCTTTAGTGCGTTCACAATACCCTAAATTAACAGCTGCTCAAGTTAAGCAAGTTATCGTTGAATCTGGTTTACCTTTAACTACTAAAGTAGTTGTAGGTGGAGATGCTAACAACGTAAAGCCTTTTTCAGATTTATCTAAATCTGGAAAAATTGTCAATGCTTTCAATGCATTAATCATGGCTTCAAAAATAAAATAAGCCTTAACGGTTTTTTATTATCATAAGGTAACTATTCATTATTTCATACAGAATAGTTACCTTTTTACTTTTAAAATACATTCTTAAATGAAAAAAACACTTTTTTACCTTACGGTTTTTATTATTACCCTATCGTGTAAGGCAACTGAAAAACCATCAGAAAACAAAACAAATCCTCAATACACACACACATCAGGTTATTGGCAGCAACATGTTAATTATACTATGGAGATTGACATGGATGTTAATACATTTCAGTACAAAGGAAAACAGAAATTGATATATACCAACAACTCACCAGATGTCCTTAATCGAGTTTATTATCATTTGTATTTTAATGCTTTTCAACCTGGAAGTGAAATGGATGTACGTTCTAGAACCATAGCAGATCCAAGTCCTAAAATTGGTGATCGCATTAGCAAGCTTCAACCTAATGAAATTGGTTATATAAAGGTGAATTCTTTAAAACAAAATGGCACAACTATTTCTCATGAGACTGTTGGTACTGTTTTAGAAGTAAAGCTAGATAGTCCTATTCAACCAGGTGAAAGTGTCACTTTTGATATGGATTTTGATGCTCAGGTTCCAGTTCAAATTCGTAGATCTGGTAGAAATAATAAAGAAGGTGTTGCGCTATCTATGACACAATGGTATCCTAAATTAGCCGAATACGATGATGAAGGTTGGCATGCAGACCCATATATTGCTAGAGAATTTCATGGTGTTTGGGGAGATTTTGATGTAAAACTAACTATAGATAAAGATTATGTTGTTGGTGGTACTGGTTATGTGCAAAGTGAAACTAAAGCAAAAAAAGGGAAGAAAACCCTACACTTTAAAGCACCAAATGTACATGACTTTACTTGGGCAGCTGATCCAGACTTTATTCATGATACTTTAGAAATGCCTAATGGACCAACCCTACATTTCTATTACAAAAAAGATCTAGAACCTAAATACCTAGAAAACTGGAAGAAATTGCAACCAGATACTGCAAAATTAATCACTTATTTTAATGAAAATATTGGTGAGTATCCATACGACCAATACTCTGTAATACAAGGTGGTGATGGCGGTATGGAATATGCCATGTGTACTTTAATTACAGGACAACGCAAATACGGAAGCCTATTAGGTGTAACTGCACACGAATTGGCTCACACTTGGTTTCAGTTTTTATTAGCAACAAATGAAGCTAAACACGAATGGGTAGATGAAGGATTTACAACTTACATCTCTACATTAGCTGAAAATGAGTTTGGTAGCAGTAAAAATGATAATCCACTTTCTTATCTCTACAAAGGCTACATTGGTTTAGCTAATTCTGGTTACGAGCAACCATTAACAACGCATGCAGATCGTTACACATACAATCAAGTTTACGGAGCAGCAGCTTATAATAAAGGTGCTGTTTTTATAGCGCAATTAAGCTATGTTATTGGTGAAGAAAATCTTAAAAAAACTATTAAAAAATATTTTGAAGATTTTGCATTTAAACATCCTAAGCCTATGGATATTATTAGAACTGCTGAACGAATTACAGATTTTGAACTCGATTGGTATTTTATAGACTTTGCACAAACTACAAATACTATTGATTATGGTGTTAAATCTGTTGAAGGTAAAACTATAACCTTAGAGCGTGTAGGATTAATGCCAATGCCTATAGATCTTTCAGTTACTTATACCGACGGAACTACAGAAGCGTTTTATATTCCACTACAAATGATGCGTGGCGAAAAGCCAACCTCAGCTACTATTATTGGAGATTGGGCTTGGGCAATGCCAACTTATACTTTTAATACTAAAAAAGACGTAAAATCTGTAGAAATTGATGCTTCAAAAAAGATGGCAGATGTAAAACGAGAAAATAATATTTATACTGTAGAATAAACTTATGATTGTTTTTTTCGGGTTAAGATCTGCTCGTATAGAATCTCGTAAAGTAAATGCTAATACAACTTGCGAGCATTGCAATAATGAAAACACATTTATTGCTAGTCTATACGGTAACTATTTTCATGTGTTTTGGATTCCTATTGTTTCAACAGGAAAAGCCATTGTTGTAGAGTGTGCTCATTGTAAAAAAACGTATCACTTACAAGATCTATCCTCTGAAAACCAAATGGCTATTCAAAACGTTTTTGTAGAAAATCCTCCTAAAAAAGCCAGATGGCTAAACCTAGGCTGTTTTGTTTTAGTTGCTGTAACAATTTTATTTGTTTGTCTTACAATCTATGGTATTATCTATGCTAAAACATATGAGGATTCCTATAACGATTATGATTATCAACAAGATGAAACTATGGGAGAATCTAGTGAAGATAGTAATAGTGATTATTATTACGAACCCGAAATACCAAAACCAAGATGGGTTAAAGCACTTAAAAAAGATCTTCTAAATTCTGAATTATATCCTACTGAAGAGAATGAGCCTATAAGTTATGCTTTGTATCAATGTTTAGATCCTGAAACATTAAAATTAGGTAAAGAAGATGTAGGCTATTTTTATAGAATAAAAGGTGATAAAATACTTATCCTTCTTGAAGCTTGGAACCTAAGAAAGCTAAGTGATAAAGAAAAAAATAAGGTTTATTCCAAAATTGATATTTGTTTAGATGACATATTAAAAAACGACAACTATAAACGTTATATAGGCGTGTACGATGAAGATGAGTTAAAGATGCAAAAAACACCAAAAGGAATGGTTAAAGACAGTACTGCTAAAACATCTGAGCTCTTAAAAGAATTTTATGATTAATATCTTTAATAAAAAGAATTCAAATAAAAACTCAATATAGCTTACTTATGTATTGTGATTGAAATTTAAAATTAATTAAAAAAATATCGAGGATTTAAGTCCTCGATATTTTTTTAATTAATTTATAGCAAGCTATATTTTCTTTACATACTGTGTTATAATTACAATTTGTTGACCATCTACCTTACCTTCAATATATTCTGCATTTTCATGGTCTAATCGTATATTTCTTACTGCTGTACCTTGCTTTGCTACCATACTAGATCCTTTTACTTTTAAATCTTTAATAAGTACAACAGCATCACCATGTTCTAATATTACTCCATTAACATCACGATGTATAATCTTATTCTCATCGTCATCACCATCTCCTGAAACTTTTGCAAGTTCTAACACATCATCTTCAATATACATCATACCTAATAAATCTTGTGTCCAGTCTGCATCAATCCTGTGTAACATTCTCCACGCCATTATTTTTACAGCATTATGCTCACTCCACATACTATCATTAAGGCATCTCCAGTGATTTATATCAATGCTATCGCTATCTTCCATTTGCGTTGTACAAACATTACAAGCATATAGTGCTAAATCTTTTACCTCTGGGACTTTGTAAATGGAAAGGTTATCTTCATTTCCACATAATTCACAAGTATTATTACTTCTTTGTTGAAGTGATTTTTCTAAACTCATCTTTAAGATTTATAATGAACAAATATAGGGTTAAGTGTAAACACTTGTTCTTTCAATATGGCTATTTTTTTATTTTGTAAAAACCTTAATTCACCTTTATGATATTTATTGGGTAGAATATTAGAATATAGGGTTTTAATACCATTTTTCGTTCTTATACATCGTTTTTTTAGCTACACGTTCTCTATTATAAAGCAATAAATGTGTTTGGTCTATTTGCTTATTTCTGTAGCCAAATAAATGAAATATAGACTTTGTTAAAAATCGGGCTACGGTTAAGTTGGCTTTTAAAATACCTTCTGCTTTATTATGCCATGTAATACCTGGTAAAAAAGTTAATAAATGATCTGCCTTTGCTTTTCTTAGTAGTTCTGAAAGCTTTAAAAAGAATCTTGGAATGTGTTTTATAATAAAATATCCATCTCTACCAGATTTTTGATACAGCGGCATAAACAATTTTGCAGCATATTTTGAATAAATTGGATTTCCGTTAGAATGAGCAAGTAAAGTACCTTTTTCTATAGATTGAAAACTTACAAAACCTTCAGACATTTTAAAATCTTCATTAGGTTTTATATGATGCTTGTATACAACTTCAAAAATTGAATTCACAGATTTTGAAGCGGTTGTTAATTCATTATTATAACGTTCAGATACTTCATAATTTGGATTTTTTAAATTTCTTGTGTGATTTAGAGCTAAATAAACGAAAGCCTCACAACTTTTGACGGCTTGAGGATCTGTATGCTGGCCAGATTCAAAACCAAGAGACACATAACCCAAGGTGTTTAAATAGCTTAAAAGAGGGCCTTCTAAATATTCTTCAATACCTAAAATCACAGGAATATTAAAACAAGCCGAAAACTTACGGTTAATCATTGCATCATTAATGGTGATAAAAGGCAGTGTTTTACTCGATGTAGTGTGTAGATCTATAAAATAGATTGGGTTGTCTGTAGAGACTAATAGGCCTTTTATAAAGCTAAACAACTCTTTTTGCTCTAACTCTTCGTTATTAAAACTTTTATCCTTTTGTAATTCTTCTAATTGTTGTGAAGTCCATAAACGATTTAAATCTGTATCTATATAGCGCTTATTTTCTTTAAGTGCATTAATATTGCCATATACGCCAAAAACTTCTCCATTAATATCATCTTTACTGAGTTGAGGTAAAATAGTATTTAAGGCTTTTACACCAGCAAATTCATTGCCATGTATACCAGCAAAGAAAACAACTGTTGCTCCATTATGTTTTCCTTTTATATGGTGAAAAATTCTATTTGTGGCTTCTAAGGTTTTTATATGTTCTTGTAAATTCATCTTCATAGTTTAAAAATCACTTGAAGTTAAAATACCCAACAATTCTTTATTTCTAACCACAGGTAGACAATTTATGTTGTTTAATTCCATAAGACTTTTAGCTTCTTTTAAAGGTGTTTCTTGAGATGTTGTAATTAAGTCTTTGGTCATAACATCTTTAACACAAAGGTGAAGATCTTTATTACCAAGTTTTATAAGATCTGTCCAGGTTAATAAACCTGTAAGCTCTTTTTTGTTATTTATAACTGGTAGGTGATGTATATTTTTCCATTTCATTATACTGCTTACCAATTCTAAACTGTCACTTTGATTTACCAATAATATTTTGGTGTTCATATTATGTTTTACAATACGACTAACATCTATCTTTAAATTATCGTCTGGATTAAAAATATCCCATTCATCAACGGTTTTTTCTTCTAATTGATGCTTATACATGTAAGCTGTTATGTTTTGAAGCGCTTCAAAATTTGTTTTGGTCTTTTGAAGATTTCTATAATTATTCACCATCCATTGCGACCCATTATTAGATAGAACTCGTTTTTTAATAATGGTTAAATACTTTGTAATATCCTTAGTGCTAATGTTAGCTTTTTTTAGACCCTCTCTTGCTATTGGTATAAATTCATTTAAAATTAAATCCTTAGCAGATAGTAATTCATTATTCCACCTAAACTGGGTTTCCATACCATAACGTGCTGCTTTAAAGAAATTTTTTTTAATATCCTTAAAGTCCATTTTATCATGAATGTTTTTATAATATTCTGGCTGACCTAACATTAAACCTACCCAAAATACCATATTAGCAATCTCATCGGTTAATGTTGGTCCTGCAGGAATGTAACGACATTCTATCCTTAAATGTGGCTTTCCTCCTCCAACACCATAACATACACGATTCCATTTATAAACAGTACCATTATGTAATTGTAATGCTCTAAGTTTTGGAATTTCTCCTTTGTTTAATTTTTCTAAACTATCATCATGTTCAGTAGAGGTTAACAAGCTTCTAAACCTAGAAATATGATCTCTAAAAATATCTGTTACAGTTCCTTTTTCCCAATCTGCTCCAAAGCTTACTCGCGATTGTTTTTCTTTATGAATAAATGAATTTCTTCTCGTATCTATACTTTGCGTAAATACTGCAATTCTTGTTTCTGCCCATAACTCTCTACCAAATAAAATTGGTGAATTAGCACATACGCTTAATACAGGACCCGAAATTGCTTGTGCCCAATTATACTTATCTACAAATTCATTTGGATGTATCTGCAAATGCATTTGAAAGCTAGTATTACAAGCCTCTAGCATTACACAATCGTGAATTAAGTTTAGTTCATCTACTCCTTTTATGTGAATATTAAAATGTTCTCTACGCGATGATTTTAAAGAATTATTTAAGACATGATATCTAGATCTATCTGTTAAATAATTTTCTGCAATATGCTTTAGCCTTAAGGTTGGTAAAATTCCTGTTAATACAACTTTAGAATCCTTTGTTTTTGCTACTTTTCCTGCTTTTTTAAATAACTCTTTAAGTTGTTGATATAATAAAGAAAAACAGTCTCCTTCTAAGGTTAAAGGATCTGAATTAATTTCTAAGTTATATTTTCCGATTTCAGTAGTAAAATGACTATCATTAATAGCTTCTAAAACCTCAATGTTATTATTATTTGGAAAAAACTGATTGGTTGTTACACAAAACTCTTGTTCTGCGCCAATTCTTATGGGCTCTTTTTCAATCAAATCCTCTTTAAGCATTATATCTAAGGTCTCAAGATCTTTTATAAGATGATGAATGTATAATGCTTTTTCTTTAGGGCTTTTAAGTTGTCTTATATCTAAACGTCCCATAATTACAAATCTGAAATTTGGTTAGTCTTTGTAAGATACTCTAAATAAAAAGGTTAAAATATGATTTTTGTCACTTGAATAGCCTATAGCCCACACCTACATTGTGTGTTGGCTGCTGTATGGTGTTGAGATTTAATCTATAGCTCACAAACCACTTACTTTTTTGATTGTACTGAAGACCAAGACTAATATTGTTAAACTGGGTTATGTTTCCTCCTACTTCAGAGAATAGGTATAGACCACTTCGATAGGTTTTTGGGTGTTCAATGGTTTTGGTTGTTGTAATCTCTCGAGGGACTTTGAGCTTGTATGAGATTTCACTGTCTAAAAGCTTACCCTTAACCAAACTATAACTAAACACATCGATATCATCATTACTTAAGGTATCTCTATACGCTTTTGCTTCGGTGTAACGGTTTTGAATAATGTTCTTGTTTGTGTTTTTGAAAATTTTAGAAACATCTGTGGTATCTACATAAACTGTTTTATAGCTCGTGATCTGAATTTTAAACGTGTCTGTTTTAGTTTGCCAAACCGTGTCTTTAACGATGGATATTTTAGGTGATTCCTTTTGTGGTGCAGTACTACACTGTCGGTTAAAAAAATTCATTAAAACGATTCCTAAAATGATATATAATATGGTTTTTTCGAATTTCATATTTATGGTTTTAAAAATTACGAGACAAAAGAAAGCCTCACTCTCTAACTTATTTTGCTTTCTAAAATTTAATTAGAGAGGTCATTGGCTTTTTAATTTAATAATTATAGAATTAACTTTCTTCTATGATTATT
>NZ_JAOARH010000049.1 GCF_025210595.1 Winogradskyella sp. | reverse complement strand
TCAAAATTTAATAATCATTTTTTTCGAGGAAGTTATTCATAGTCTAATAGATGAAATTAACACAGAATTTAAAAATAGATATCAGTTATTTCTATTAACATGAGTTATTAACAGTTGTTCATAATACATTTAGTTTTATTAAATATCAAGTATTTAGATTTTAAATTAATGTTAATTAAACCGTAATAAACTGTAAAATTTAACTTTTCAAAATAAAAGATATAAAAGTTATACTAACTATTAACACCCTATAATAACCATTATTTATTTTTTTAAATTTTAAAAGAAAAATGATAATAGTATATATAATTGTGAATAAGTGATTTTTTAATTATTTAACCTTATCAAAACATTATTAAATTTTAATAATGTAGCTTTGTAATAAACTTAATAACTTCACTTCCACCTATATTAAGTTTAAAATGAAGAATTCCTAACACTTTTAGGATATGTATATGATTAAAAAATAAATGAAAAGAAACAAAAAAAAGAAATCTAAAAAAGGGATTTCTAACCTTACAAATACAATCTTAAGTATATTAAAAAAAGAACGAAACAAATCTTTTAACTACAAACAAATTGCTGCTATTATTGGTGTAAACGATGCTAGTAGTCGTAATCAGATTATAAAAACCTTAGCTAAACTTGCTGCTAAACAAGAGATTGAGCAGGTAGATCGTGGTAAGTTTAAAGCCATTATTTCTACAGATTATTTTACAGGAATTTTAGACCTAGCGTCTAAAGGTAATGGATATGTTATTTCAGATGATTTTGAAGAAGATGTATTCATCGCTTCAAACAATATAAACAAAGCCTTAGATGGAGATGAGGTAGAATTCTATGCTTACAAACGCAGAAAACGTGGTAAGATTGAAGGAGAGATTACTAATATTATTAAACGCGCTAAAAGCGAATATGTTGGTACAATTCAAATACACGAAAATAAAAACTTCGCTTTTGTAATTGCAGATAGTGTAAAAATGTATAAAGACATTTTTGTGCCTATTAATAAAACTAAAAAAGCAGAAGATGGTGATAAGGTTTTAGTAACACTTACAGATTGGCCAGAAAAAGCAGATTCACCTTATGGTAAAGTTGTTGAAGTTCTTGGTAAACCTGGAGAACATAGTACAGAAATTCATTCTATTTTAGCAGAATATGGTTTACCACATGAGTTTCCTTACGAAGTAGAACAGTATGCAAACCAATTAGATACCTCTATTACAGAAGAAGAAATAGCTAAGCGTCGCGATATGCGTAAAGATTTAACCTTTACTATAGATCCTAAAGATGCTAAAGATTTTGATGATGCTTTATCCTTTAAAGCTTTAGAAAACGGTTTATATGAAGTTGGTATTCATATAGCAGATGTATCACATTATTTACAACCAGGAACCGTTTTAGATGATGAAGCTTACGAGCGTGCTACATCTATTTATTTAGTAGATCGAGTAGTACCAATGCTTCCTGAAATTTTATCTAATGGTGCATGTTCTTTAAGACCACATGAAGAAAAATATACGTTTTCAGCAGTCTTTCAAATGAATGATGCATGTGAAATTAAAAACCAATGGTTTGGTAGAACAGTAACCTATTCAGATGCACGTTTTGCGTATGAAGAAGCACAAGCGGTTATAGAATCTAAAACCAATAATATTCCTCAAGATGTATCATTAACAGGTAAAGCTTATCAAACAGACCAAGCCATTGCAGATGCGATTTTAAAAATGGATGAACTCGCTAAAAAAATGCGCTCACATCGTATGAGAACTGGTGCAATTTCTTTTGATAAGGTTGAGGTAAAATTTAACTTAGATGAAGACGCTAATCCTGTTGGTGTGTATTTTAAAACTAGCAAAGATGCTAATAAGTTGATTGAAGAATTTATGTTATTAGCTAATAGAAAAGTATCAGAATTTATAGGAAAACAAAGTCCTAAAAAGACTTTTGTGTATCGTGTGCATGATGAACCAGATGAATCTAAACTAGCACAATTACAAACAGTTGTTAGTCGTTTTGGACACAAGCTTAATTTTAAAGATCGTAACAGTATAGCGTCTTCTTTAAATGGTTTATTAAAAGATGTCGTAGGGAAGAAGGAGCAAAATTTAGTGGATACCTTAGCAATTCGTACTATGGCAAAGGCAGAATATACCACACATAATATTGGTCATTATGGTTTAGCTTTTGATTATTACAGTCATTTTACTTCACCAATTCGTCGTTATCCAGATGTAATGGCACATCGTTTATTACAAGAGTATTTAGATGGAGGTAAATCTGCTAATGAAGAGGTTTACGAAGAAAAATGTAAGCATAGTAGTAATATGGAATATCTAGCCACAAAGGCAGAACGAGATTCTATTAAATACATGCAAATTCGCTTTATGCAAGATCATGAAAATGAAGAATTTTTAGGAGTCATTTCTGGTGTAACAGATTGGGGAATTTATGTAGAAATAATATCTAATAAATGTGAAGGTATGGTAAGTGTTAGAGACATGAAAGATGACACTTACGATTTTGATCAGTCGCATTACGCTATGGTCGGAAGACATACACATAATATGTATCAACTAGGTGATGAGGTTATTGTTAAAGTAAAAAATACAGATTTAGTAAAAAAACATTTAGATTTTTATATGGTTGGAAAACCAGAAATTGATTAAAATTTATATCATTTTTAGTGTTTTATGAAGAATAAAAAAATGTACTGAGAATAAATTTGTATTGTAACTTTGTATAAAAGTAATACACTAATCAGAAAAAATCATGATTCTAACCACAACCAATTCCATAGAAGGTTTTAAAATAGCAGATTATTTAGGCATCGTTACAGGTGTTGCTATAAATGAAGAAAAGCTTGCTATGGGATTTAGTATGTCTAAATATTTTAGTGCTGTAAGAGATAGTATAGATGTTGTAAAAGAAAAAGCATTTCAGCAGTTACAAGAAAATGCTAAATTACTTAACGCAAATGCTGTTGTTGGCATAAAAGTTGAAATAGAACTAACTACACATAATTATGCTATGGTTTCTGTTACAGGAACTGCAGTTAAAGTAGCTATTTAAAGTATGAAGACAAGTACAAAAGCTAATCTATACGTTTTTATAATTTTCCTCGTTACCTACTTAATTATTAGGTTTATTATTCAATTGGTATTTAATGATATTAATTCCTATTTATTGTCTGCTATATCTGCAGCAATAACAGTAATTTTATCACCTCAAAGAAGAATAGTAAGAAAGCAATCTGGCGATCAAATTCAACTTAAATGGTTGTTTAGTAATAAAGTAATTATCATAAAATAACATCATGAAGAAAGCTATTTTTATCCTAAGTTTATTGGTAACATTTATAACCAATGCTCAAGAAACTATCGAAAAAACAATAGGTGAATTTTCAACCGTAAAAGTTTACGATTTAATTAATCTTAAAATGATTAAATCAGACGAAAATAAAGTTGTTATATCTGGTAAAAACAGAAAAGATGTTCAGGTTATAAATAAAAACGGAAAGCTTAAAATAAGAATGAATCTCGAAGAAAGTTATGATGGTAATGATACTGTAATACAACTTTATTATACTTCAGTAGAAGTTATAGATGCCAACGAAGGAGCAAATATTGTAGTTAATGAACCTATAGAACAATTTGAGATTGATTTAAAAACTCAAGAAGGCGGTGAAATTACTGTCGAAATAAAAACTAGCTATGCTAATTTTAGAGCTGTTACAGGTGGAATTATTAATGTTTCTGGTAGTTCTAAAAATCAAGATATTTCTATTTATACAGGTGGCGAATTTAATGGTAAAGAATTAATAACCGAACAAACAGAAGTAAGTATTAATGCAGCTGGTGAAGCTTCTGTAAATGCATCAGAATATGTAGAAGTAAGAATAAAAGCAGGTGGTGATGTGTTTATCTACGGAGACCCTAAAAAAGTAGACGAAAACCGAGTATTAGGTGGTAGAATTAAGCGTATGTAATACCTGAATAAGAATTATATTACCGTTTTAGATATTTTTAATTCAAATATTATTTTTAAATATAGATTTCTAGTTAAATAAGTAAGAAATCTCAACCGTATTATTGAGATAATTTTTAATTTCTTTAGTACTTTTGTGTAAACTACAAGTTTACATGTTAGATGATATCTTAAGAGCCATTCCTTTCGGAATTATTTTAGCATTTACAATTGGTCCAGTATTTTTTGTACTGTTAGAAACTAGTGCCACTAAAGGTTTTACTAGTGCTCTAATTTTTGATTTAGGTGTTATCTTTGCCGATATTGTTTTTATACTACTCATTTTTATGAGTACAGACACGCTTTTAGATAAAATAAAAGACGATCCTAAGCTTTTAGTATTTGGTGGTGTATTACTTGTAATTTATGGTTTAATTTCTTTTATAAAAATATCTAAATCCTTTAGATCTATTGTTAGAGAACATCATAAAATAGCGCTTCCGAGAAAAGATTATGGTAAGCTATTTGTTAAAGGCTTTCTTCTAAATTTTATAAATATTGGTGTGCTTTTAGGATGGTTAGGCTTTATAGTCATAGGTACTTCAATAACTACTTCAAAAAATGGAATTACAGTTTTTATAGTTTCTATGTTAGTATCTTATTTTGTGTGCGATTTATTTAAAATAGCCGCAGCAAAACGTCTAAAAAATAAACTGACTCCACGACGCATTTTTAAGACCAAAAAAATTGTAGCTCTATTTATTTTAGGTTTCGGAATTCTACTCTTATCTCAAGGTTT
>NZ_JAOARH010000048.1 GCF_025210595.1 Winogradskyella sp. | reverse complement strand
TTTTTGTTATTTTTATACAATATGTTATACAAAATGAACGTATGGATTTTAACAAATACACATTCCAACCAACCAAGCATAGAGATAAAAATGTCATCCTTATTCAGTTTGCGTATAGCCCAAACTTAATTAATGCATTACAAAAAAGATTCCCCTCAGCCAAATGGAGCGCTTCCAAAAAATCATGGTACCTACCAGACCTTCATGTCGTAAGACAAGCATTGCCCTCGCTACCGTACAATTGCATCGTGTGGCTCACAAGGCATAAAGCTAAACAATAGCAGTTTTAAGAAATTCAAGTATCATTAATTAATAAACAACCAAGGGTTCACCCGTATGTGCCTCGGGTCTAATCCATGTCAACGTCGGGTCTAACCCATATCTATTCCGAGGCTAACCCATATCAAAAAACCGTCAAATTAAATGTACTGTTAATTAAGCAGTTTATAAAAGTATCCTAAAGTCTTTTAACTTCTTATTAATTATGCTATTTTGGCATAGTATTCGTTAGTTAATCTAATAGTCTTATTAACTTTTTAGGTTTTTATAAAACCAAAAAAATTAATGAGAATTCTAAAAACGATAAAAGAGTATTCAATGCGTTATTTGTCCCTTATTCTTATAGCTTTTTGTTTTCAAATAAACCTTGCGCAAGAAGCAACCCCAAATCCATTACTAACCAAAGATGCTGTTCAACAACAAAAATGGGTAGACAGTATATACAATTCTATGTCATTAAAAGAACGAGTAGGTCAGCTCTTTATGGTTCAGGTACTATCTAAAAACAATGACAAGGTCAATAATAAAATTGTTGATTTAATTAAAGAAGAACATATTGGTGGAGTTATATATTCTACAGGAGGCCCCTATAGGCAAGCCAGATTAAATAACCAGTTGCAAGCAGCCTCTAAAATTCCACTATTAGTAGGTATGGATGCAGAATGGGGATTAAGTATGCGTTTAGATTCCACTTATGCTTTTCCTTGGAATATGACCCTAGGCGCAATAGCAGATGATAGCTTGGTAGAACAAACTGGGAGGCAAATAGGCGAGCATTGTAAGCGAGTAGGAGTACACTTTAATTTTGCACCAGTAGTAGATATTAATACCAACCCAAAGAATCCAATTATTGGTAACAGATCTTTTGGTGAAGATAGAGATAATGTAACCGCTAAAGGATTAGCCTTTATGAACGGAATGCAAAGTGCTGGTGTACTCGCCAACGCAAAGCATTTTCCTGGCCATGGAGATACCGAGGATGACTCTCATAAAACCTTACCAACAGTTTCGTTTAGTCAAAAGCGTATAGATTCTATAGAACTGTATCCTTATAGAAAGTTAATACAAGACGGACTATCAAGCGTTATGGTGGCACATCTTAATATTCCTAGTCTAGAATCCCGAAGAGGATTTCCTTCATCATTATCTAAGCATATTGTTACAGATATTCTTAAAGGAGATTTAGGGTTTAAAGGTTTAATTTTTACAGATGCACTAACCATGAAAGGTGCTGCAGATTATATAGAAAAAAATGTAGATGGCATTACATCTGGTACATTTTCCAAGGGTGGAGAAATTGATTTAATGGCGTTTTTAGCAGGAAATGATGTACTACTCATGTCAGAAGACCCTGAAAAAGGCATTGAGAAAATTATAGAAGCTTATGAAGACAAAAAAATAAACGAAGAGCGTCTGTCTCATTCCGTTAAGAAAATACTTATGGCTAAGTATAAGGTTGGTTTAAACAACTATTCGCCTGTAGGATTGTATAATCTAGATAAAGATCTCAATAGAGTTAAAGATGATGTGCTTTACGAAAACCTTATGGAAAATGCTATAACCGTTGTAAAAAACAAGAACAACTTATTACCACTTCGTAATTTGCAAACAAAGACTATAGCTTATGTTGAATTAGGTGATGATAATGGCTCACCTTTTTATAAGGAATTAATGAAATACACTAAGGTACATCACATTAAAGCCGAAAAACTTGATGGTATAATTTCAAAATTACAGAATTACAATACTGTAATTATTGGTTTTCATAAATCTAATGACAACCCTTGGAAAGATTATGAGTTTACACAAAAAGAATTAGCTTGGTTATATGAAATAGCAAGAAATAATACAGTGATTCTGGATGTCTTTGCAAGACCTTATGCTTTAAATGATATACGTTCTATTGAAAACATAGAAGGTATCGTAATGAGCTATCAAAATAGTAATATAGCTCAAGAAAAATCAGCACAGCTTATTTTTGGTGCTATTGACGCTAAAGGCAAATTACCCGTTAGTGCTGGCGAGTTTTTTCCTGTCGCAACAGGCGAAACCTACAATGCCTTATCTAACTTAAGTTATGGTTTGCCAGAGCGTGTAGGTATGGATTCTGAATTATTAAGTAGAATAGATTCAGTAGCAAATCATGCAGTCAATCAAAAAATGACACCAGGCATTCAGCTTTTAGTAGCTAGAAAAGGAAAGGTGATTTATAACAAGAATTTTGGTTATCATACCTATTCAAAAAAGAGTAAAGTAGATTTTGATGATGTCTATGATGTGGCATCACTTACCAAAATATTGGCAACATTACCTATTCTTATGGAACTAGAGCAACAAGGCTCTGTATCTTTAAATTCTAAATTAGGAGCATTACTACCTGAATATAAAAATTCTAACAAGAAAAACATTACTTTAAAAAAGATGTTATCGCATTATGCACAATTAAAACCTTGGATACCTTTTTATTATGCCACTTTAGATACGGTTACCAAAAAACCAGATCCAAAGTATTATAGAAATAAAAGAGAAAAAGAATTTAATATAGAAGTTACTAATACACTTTATTTGCGTAATGACTATAAAGATTCAATTCAAGAAATTATTAAAGAAAGTGAGTTGTTGTCTCGCTTACGTTACCGTTACAGTGATTTGCCATATTATATACTTAAAGATTATCTGGAAGGATTTTACGACAAATCTTTAGATGAAATTACGCAAGACCGTTATTACAGATCTCTTGGTGCAAATTACACAACCTATAATCCTAGAAAAAAGTTTAGTCTAAAAGATATTGTGCCTACAGAGGTAGATAATTACTATCGCTATAAAAAAGTACATGGTTTTGTACACGATATGGGAGCTGCAATGCAAGGTGGAGTTGGTGGTCATGCAGGTGTTTTTAGCAATGCAAATGATGTGGCTAAGATTATGCAAATGTATTTGCAGAAAGGATTTTATGGTGGCAAACGTTATATAGAATCAGAAACTATAGATAAGTTTAATACCTGTTATTATTGCGAAAGTGATAATAGAAGAGGTATAGGTTTTGATAAACCACAATTAGGTGATGAAGGCCCAACTTGCGGATGCATATCTATGACTAGTTTTGGTCATTCTGGCTTTACAGGTACTTACGCTTGGGCAGATCCAGAAGAGGAGATTGTATATGTGTTTTTAGCTAACAGAACCTATCCAGAAGCTGGTAAAAACTTATTGCTTAGAGAAAATATTCGCACCGAGATACAACGTCTAATTTATGAAGCTATTATTGAATAGTTATGTGCTAATAACTATAAGTTAAAAAGTACTTAAAGTTGCCATTCAGTTATACAAAACATCTAACTTTATACTTTAAATGAAGTTGTAAGGATTTGCAAAAACCTAAGACTTTATATATGTATTGATTTTAAGCAATTATTTAAACACGTATAACTTTTTAGATGAAAATAGGTATTGTATGTTATCCAACCTTTGGAGGTAGTGGAGTAGTGGCAACAGAGTTAGGATTAGAACTTTCTAAGAGAGGTCACGAAATTCATTTTATAACCTATAGTCAACCTGTAAGACTAGAGTTATTGAGTAACAATGTACATTTTCACGAAGTACATGTGCCAGAATATTCTTTATTTCATTATCAACCATATGAATTAGCCTTATCGAGTAAATTAGTAGATATGGTTAAGTTGCATGGTATTCAAATTTTGCATGTGCATTATGCAATTCCACATGCATATGCAGCCTATATGGCTCAGCAAATGTTATTAGATGAAGGTATTCAGGTACCAATAGTCACTACATTACATGGAACAGATATAACCTTAGTTGGTAGCCATCCATTTTATAAGCCAGCAGTAACCTTTAGTATTAACAAATCAGACGCAGTTACTTCTGTGTCCGAAAGTCTTAAAAAAGATACTTTACGTCTTTTTAATATTAAAAAAGATATTGAAGTAGTGCCTAATTTTATAGATTTAGAAAAGCATGTTAGTAGTTTTACAGACTGCCAGCGTGCTATGATGGCAGAGGATCATGAGCGTATTGTAACGCATATTAGTAACATGCGCGAAGTAAAACAAATTCCTGATGTTATTAAGGTTTTTTATAACATTCAAAAAGAATTACCAGCAAAACTAATGATGGTAGGAGAAGGACCAGAAAAAGAAGGTGCAGAGCTCTTAGCTGAAGAATTAGGTATTAGCGATAAAGTAATTTTCTTTGGAAACAGTAATGAAATAGATAGAATTCTCTGTTTTAGTGACTTATTTTTATTGCCATCTCAAACCGAAAGTTTTGGTTTAGCAGCTCTAGAAGCTATGGCAAGTAGTGTACCTGTAATATCAACAAATACAGGTGGTTTGCCAGAAGTTAATATAGATGGTTACTCAGGTTATTTGAGTGATGTTAATGCTGTGGCAGACATGTCTGCAAATGCCATTAAGATTTTAAAGAATTTAGAAACACTAAATACTTTTAAAGCTAATGCAAAAGCACAATCTAAAAACTTTGATATACATAATATTGTGCCTAAGTATGAAGCTATTTATGAAGAAACTTTAGATAAGTTTTTAGTAGCTAATTAAACCAAACTGCATATTGCGCTCTACGAAGTTCTAAAGCAATTTCTTTTTCTGCAATTTCAGCTTCTATTCTAGTTAAAAATGGGTCGATGTGGTTATAAAGACTAGGTCTTAAATATAAACCATATTTTTCAACAATATTTGAAGCTATTTTATATCCTTTTTTAGTTCTATAGCCTGTTTTGTGTTGTTGTAAAGCGTTCTTTAGGAGTTTTACTTGTCATACCAACGTAAAGGCACTCTAAGACACCATTGTATTGTGGGTTAGCTGTTCTAAATTTAGTATTCTCGGAAAAAACACATTTAGATAATTCAACAACGTATATACGATATAACGTTTTAGGCATTATTAAATAATAAGAATTAAGGCTTGCGTAGAATTTTTTCCATTTTACGACCTTTAGCAAGTTCATCAATAAGCTTATCTAAGTATCTGCATTGTTGTGTAGTAGTATTGGTAATATCCTCAACTCTATAACCACAAATAACACCTTTAATAAGATGTGCATTTTCGTTGAGGTTGGCATTATTAAAAAAGTCTTTAAAGTTGACTTTTTGTTCAATAATTTCGTTTATTTTTTCTTCATTATAGCCTGTAAGCCACTCTATAACTTCATGTAATTCTTCTTTAGTTCTATCTTTTTTTTCTACTTTGGTTATGTAGTGCGGATATACAGAAGCAAAAGTCATATTAGCAATGCGTTCATCGTGGTGGCTTGTGTCAGTCTTACTCATTTTATTTTAGCTTTTATGCAAGATAGTGTTTTTTTGAGTTGCAAATTTGGTAAATAGATGAGAAGTAGTAAATAATTATGTGCTTTTTGAAGTAACCAAAAGACAGTGAAAGCATTGAGTCTGATTAAGAGTTCAGTCGAAGTAAATTATACAACTATGCTGGGTCTTGCTCACAGTATTTTATTTAGCTTCTAATTCAATTGTTATTTTTTCTCCCTGCTCAATCATTGGTTTTATATTCTCAACGTTATCCCAATTTTCTTTTGCACTTGGTATTTGTTCAGGATATAAATGATAAATAGCAAACATTTTTGCATCAATTGTAATATTTTGCTCTTTAGCGTTTTTTAAAATCCAATATGGAACAAAAGCTAAATCAATTTTTTCTATTTTACCTATGGTTTCAGGTTCGGTAGTATCTCCTGATAAATAGATTTTTTTATTGTGCCAGGTTATTAAATAAGAGTAATGGCGAAATGGAATTCCAAATACAGTATGGTCGGTTTTAAATGCTTTTATTTCAAAATTCTCAATAGATTTACCTAACTTCTCTAATTCCGAGATATTTGAAACACCATAAGTTTGTCCTCCTTTGTTTTTAATTACTTTTTTAAGGTTCTTTTTAGAGTAATGGTCTGAGTGTTTATGTGTGAAAATAAAAATAGAATTTTCTTTAATACTATCTAATTCAGACTTGTTGAATTCCATATATCCATGAGCACCAGATTTATATGGAAAATCAATATAGAAATTTGTGTTTCCGTCAGTCATATGTAATCCACAATTACCAATAAATTCAATTTGAATTTCTTTTGTTTGTGAAAATCCCAGAGCAGTAATTAAACAAAAAATCGGAGTAAAAATTCTATTCATATTTGTAGTTTTAGTATTGTGGGTAATGTATGGCTATTTACAGTTGTGCATCTGGGTTTAATTTTTGTGTATCTAAATATATGATAAAAAAATAAAGTACTAGAACGATATTATATAATCAAAATGAACAGATTAATGTATAAATAGAAAAAGTTATTAAGAATAAATTGCATTTAAGACTTGGTATTTATATCATTTTTTTCCATGTGAATTATTGATGTTGTTTAATAAAATAATTAATATAATTTAAGGTTTTTCTAACCTTTATAAGGAAATATTCTATTTTTGAAATCGTGAAAGAACCATATAGAGCTATATAAAACTTTTTTAATTTTTATCACTAATGCCAACAATGGATAAATTGAAATTCTTTCTTCTAAAAACACCTTTTGCAAAGCAAATTAGAGTTATTGAAAGGCAATTAATAGTTTTAAAAATAAAAAGACAGAGCGTCAACTCAATAACCCAAAGGACTGTATATTGTATTTCGCCGTATAAAACCGGAACTACATATCTATCTAGTAATTTTAATCCTGAAATTTCTAAGCACGAACCAATAAGTTTTACGTCGTATAAGTATCTCGATAAGGATTTTGATCGCTTTTTTGTAAAGCGACTCAACTATTTAAGCCTTAAATTAGAATGTTCAGGTTTGTGGAGTGCTTATGTTGAAGAACTTTCTAAAAATGATATTGCTAAACACCTAAATTATATCTGTATTTTAAGATCTCCTTCGTCATGGATTACATCGGTTATTAATTATTGGAATAAACCTAATGAATTAGATTTTGATATTGTACATGAGTGTTTTTTTAAAGGTAAATTAGGCGTAGATCTACGTCAGTTTAATTTTGAAGTTGATAGTAAAACCAATCAATTTATTATAAATAAACTAATTGAGTTTTATTTTGATTTTACAGAGAAAACAAGTCAGCTTAGCAATGTTGCTTATATGCACATAGAAGACATACAAGGGAAACTGCCTTATATTGAATCTTTATTAGGTGAATTATCTTGCCCTAAATATAGCTGGAAGAGAACAAATAATAAGAAACAATTTGTATACAAAAATGTAGCTATAGATGAAGACTACAAGAAACTAACCAATCAGCTCATTAAAGAAAAAAGCAAATTTTAGTGTATTGGTATTCTCTTACTGTGATTGTTTCTGTAGTGTTATTGCTAAAATTACTTAAGTAAGACGTCATTTTAAAAATCATTCTTTAGTTCCGTAATTATATTTTTTACTTGTTAATTTAATTTGAAAAGTGATTTTCTAGTATTTGCTTTATTGATAGTATTATGCTCTTAATGTTGGTAAATACATATTGTTTTTTGTTAAAAGCTGAAGGATTATTAAAACAAGTGAAATTGTTTTGTGTAGTTTATTGCTAAATTGATATATTTATGCTAAATTAATATATATGAAAATTGATCTTTGTCCAAACTGTAATTCAGATAATTATGTAAAGAGCGGAATTGTTAATAAGAGGCAGCGTTATAGGTGCAAATCTTGCAATTATTACTTTACAGTAAATAAGCTTGGTAAAAAGATTGACGACTATTACGTTAATAAGGCCTTGCAACTTTATTTAGAGGGTTTAACATATCGAGAGATTGAACGGATTTTAGGAATCTCGCATGTGAGTATTATGAATTGGGTTAAGAAATACAATATTAAAAGACCGTACAATTCAAAATACCATCCTACCTATAAAATACTTAATGCAGATGAGCTTTCGGCATTTTTTTCTAATGCAGAAAATCTCTCTGGTGCAGGTACATTAGTTACAGAGCTGGGTGACAAGTTCATGCTAATAAAATGGGAACGTTTTAGAGATTAAAATATATATAATTAACAAATAACTATACTAATTTTTTTTATAGAGATTGTTTTTTAGAGTTTAGTGCTGCACACAAAACCAATGTATAACTAACTAACATTAATCTTTATGAAAAAACTAAATCTTAGCATAGCAGTATTTGCTTTATGTTTTTTCTATGGTTTTTCTCAATCTGATGTAGAAACAGGATATGGGAAAGGCTATAGAATTAATTTCAACGATGATGGTACTAAGTACATGAGATTCATTTCTTGGGGACAATTTTGGGCTCAATACAACGATGATGCTCCAGAAGGTACCGAGAAATTAGCTCTAAGTGTACGTAGAGCAAGAGTTTTAAGCTGGATAAAATTCAGTGATAAGTTTTCTATGGTAGCTCACTTTGGGCTTAATAGTTTAAATGGTAACAATACTTCACCAGTAGGTAGTCAAGGTTCAAATGCTGACGCATCACAATTATTTTTCCATGATTTTTGGGGAGAATATAAAGTTGCAAAAGACTTTTATGTAGGAGCTGGTCTTCATTATTGGAATGGTATTTCTCGTTTAAATAATCAAAGTACCTTAAACATGTTAACGTTAGACAACAATAGGTCATCTTGGTCTACAATTGGACTTTCAGATCAGTTTGCTCGTCATATAGGTGTGTATATAAAAGGTAAGTTTGATAAGCTTCAATACCGTTTTGCATTAAATGAGGCAAATACTAATACTCTAGATAATGACGGAACACCAAGAGATGTAGGTACTGCAACCGTATATCGAGGTAGAGAAGTGTTGGGTTCTGATGAAGCAGGTAAGGTAATTCAAGGCTATGTTGATTATAATTTTTTAGATCAAGAGTCTAATGCTTTACCTTATAAGGTTGGTACTTATATGGGTAGTAAAAAAGTGTTCAATGTTGGAGCAGGTTTCTTTAGTCACCCTAATGGTGTCGTGTTACCAAATGGAGAAGGTGATGATGTATTACTGTTTGCTGTAGATGCTTTTTACGATGCTCCAATTGGTGATAATGGATCTGCAATAACAGCTTATGCTACGTATCAAAACAATGATTATGGTGAAGACTTTTTCTTAGGTCCATATGCGACAGGTAGTATGATATATAGTCATGTGGGTTATGTACTTCCTGGAGATAAAACAAAAACAAGACTTCAGCCTTATCTAGCCTATTCTACAAGAAGTATAGATGCTATTGATGATAATGCTAATCAATTTAAAGTAGGTGCTAATGTATTCTTTACAGGGCATCATTCTAAATTGAGTTTCGATTATACAAATAATAAAGTAGGAGATGGTGATGCTACAGGTGTTTTCACTGTACAGGCTATGATCTTTTTATAAAAACAATAAGTTATGTCAGATAAACAACAAAATGCAGCAGCATATTGGAAAGAAAACGTAAAATACCTTTCCATCTTATTAGTCATATGGTTCATAGTATCCTATGGTTGTGGTATTCTATTTAAAGATGCCTTAAATGAAATTAGACTTGGAGGGTTTAAGCTAGGTTTCTGGTTTGCGCAACAAGGCTCAATATATGTATTCGTTATTTTAATTTTCGTTTACGTACGTATAATGAATAAACTAGATAAAAAATATGGTTACGACGAATAGTCTTAACTAATAACCAAAAAAACAAAAATTATGAGTGTACAAACTTGGACATGGATATTAGTTGGGATCACATTCGCACTATATTTCGGAATTGCAATTTGGGCCAGAGCTGGCTCAACAAAAGATTTTTATGTTGCTGGTGGAGGTGTATCTCCTTTGGCAAATGGTATGGCTACTGCAGCTGACTGGATGAGTGCAGCGTCATTTATCTCTATGGCTGGTCTAATCTCTTTTATGGGATACGATGGGTCAGTATTTTTAATGGGATGGACAGGAGGTTATGTGTTATTAGCGTTATTATTAGCACCTTACCTGCGTAAGTTTGGGAAGTTTACAGTACCAGATTTTATCGGAGATCGTTATTACTCTAACACAGCACGTACAGTAGCTGTAATATGTGCCTTAATTGTATCTTTTACTTATGTAGCTGGACAAATGAGAGGTGTGGGAATTGTATTTTCTCAATTCTTACAAGTAGATATTAATCTTGGTGTAATCATAGGTATGGCAATTGTATTGGTATTTGCATTCTTAGGTGGTATGAAAGGTATTACATATACGCAAGTAGCGCAATACTGTGTTTTAATCTTTGCGTTTATGGTGCCAGCTTTCTTTATTTCTATGCAAATGACAGGAAACATTATTCCACAGTTAGGTATGGGTGGTAGTGTTGAAGGAGGTGAATTCCTCTTAGATAAATTAGATAAACTCCATACGCAGTTAGGGTTTAATGAATATACAAGTGGTACAAAATCTACTTGGGATGTTTTTGCAATTACATTAGCATTGATGGTAGGTACTGCAGGATTACCTCACGTGATTGTACGTTTCTTTACGGTGCCAAAAGTAAAAGATGCACGTAAATCTGCAGGTTTAGCATTATTGTTTATAGCTATTCTTTATACAACTGCGCCTGCTATTGCTGTTTTTGCAAGAACAAACTTAATCGAAACTGTAAGTAATACAGAATACAAGCAAGTACCACAATGGTTTAAAAATTGGGAGGATACAGGATTAATAGCTTGGTCTGATAAAAATGGAGATGGAAAAATTCAATATGTTGCTGGTAAAGCTTTAGATGGTAAGCCTGCATATACTGATGCTAGAGGAGCTTTTGGTGAGCGTATGGTTTCTAATGCTAACGATTCCGCAAATGAGCTTTATGTAGATAGAGATATTATGGTATTGGCAAACCCTGAAATTGCAAAGTTACCTAATTGGGTAATTGCATTGGTTGCGGCAGGTGGTTTAGCTGCGGCATTATCTACTGCAGCAGGATTATTGTTAGTAATATCTACTTCAATATCTCACGATTTAATTAAGAAGCAAATAAAGCCAAACATCTCAGAAAAAGGAGAATTATTGGCTGCTCGTATAGCAATTTTAGTGGCTATTATCATCGCAGGATTGTTTGGTATTTATCCGCCAGGATTTGTCGCTGCAGTGGTTGCATTAGCTTTCGGTTTAGCAGCAGCTTCTTTCTTCCCAGCAATTATTCTTGGAATTTTCGATAAACGAATGAATAGACAAGGAGCGGTTGCAGGTATGATAGTTGGTATTGTTTTAATGCTATACTACATGATTGTTTACAAAACAGGATTAATAGGAGTAATGGATCCTAGACCAAAAAGCGAGTGGTGGTTTGGTACATCTCCAGAAGGGTTCGGTACAATCGCTATGCTTGTTAATGTTGTTGTTTCTGTAGTTGTTTCAAGAATGACTCCAGCACCACCACAACATGTACAAGAAATCGTAGAGAATATTAGAATTCCATCAGGAGCTGGTGAAGCACACAGTCACTAGTTGACGTGTTTATTAGTTAGTAAAAACAGTGTTGTTATTACAACACTGTTTTTTGTATTTATTAAGATTTTATTATTACTTGATTTTTTTAGTATTTCAAAATCTCATCATTTATTTCAAAATGTTTTATTAATTTTCAATAGCAAAATCAAATTCACCTTTGAAAAAAAGACACGAACAAAAATTAATCATCCTTTCAATAACAGCTTTTGTTGTTTTAAATGTACCTTTTCTATTAATATTTAATAGTGAAGGTCATTTGTTTGGAGTGCCTATATTTTATGTTTTAATTTTTAGTATTTGGTTAGCAGTTATCGTAGTGTCTTATTTGGTTTTAAAGCGTTATTATGAGTAATTACGTTTTGTTTTTTATAATAGTTTTTTATTTAGCAGCTTTGTTCTTCATAGCTTTTGTAGCTGAAAAAAATTCAAAGAGCAAATGGGTTAATAATTCGGTGGTTTATACCTTATCTTTAGCTGTATACTGTACTGCATGGACGTATTATGGAAGTATTGGTATAGCAGCTAATTCTGGAATTAATTTCTTACCCGTTTATTTAGGTCCTGTTATTGCAGCTCCACTTTGGATTGTTTTGCTGAAAAAAATAATTAGAATATCAAAACAACATAAAATCAGTTCTATTGCAGATTTTATTTCGTTGCGTTATGGAAACAACAGATTTTTAGGAGCTTTAGTTACCATTGTTTGCTTAATGGCAATTGTGCCTTATATTTCTTTGCAGCTTAAAGCAGTTTCAGAAACGTTTCAGTTATTATCAGATGACACAAGTTATGTGTCAACTTCAGTGTATGATGATTCTACATTTTACATTGCATTATTATTAGCGGTTTTTGCTACATTTTTTGGAACTCAAACCACAGACGCATCTGAGAAACATAAAGGTATTGTTATGTCAGTGGCATTTGAATCTGTAATAAAACTTGCTTTCTTTTTGTTTGTTGGGATTTATGTAACCTATGTTTTATTTGATGGTACTGAAGATATTTATTCTAAAATGTCTAAAGCAGAAAACTTTAAATCACTTACAACTATTAATGGTTTTGAAAATGGGTTTAATTGGCTATACACTATAATGTTATCGTTTATGGCTATATTCTTGTTACCACGTCAATTTCAAGTTTCTGTAGTAGAGAATGTTAGAGAAAAGCATTTGAAAAATGCTATTTGGATGTTTCCTTTATACCTTCTGTTGTTTAACATCTTTGTTATTTTTATTGCTTGGGCAGGAAATTTAACCATAGGAAACACAGAGCAAGCAGAGTATTATGCATTGCTATTACCATTAAATAATGGAAATACATTTTTAGCTGTTTTAGTGTTTTTAGGTGGTTTTTCTGCAGTAATATCTATGGTGGTTGTAGCAACTTTGGCACTATCTACAATGGTGAGTAATAATTTGGTGATTCCATACGGATTCTTAGAATATTTTGTAAAAAGTCATCCAGAACGAAATGCTAAGTATATAAAAAACATTAGGAGAATCTCTATTTTTTCTATCATTATAGTAGCCTATGCTTTTTATGTAAATTTTTCTTTTGAACTGTCTTTGTATTCTATAGGTTTAATGGCATTTGTTATTATAGCGCAATTGGCACCATCATTTTTTATTGGATTGTTTTGGAATCGAGGTTCATCAAAAGCGACTATAATTGGAATTATTACAGGATTAAGTGTAGTTTTTTATACATTAATTTTACCGTTTACAATTCATGCAGTAACTGGGTCAGATGATCTTGTTCAGTATGGTTTGGCTAATATCGAAATGTTAAAACCTCATGCTTTATTCGGAATAGATTTCTTAAGCCCACCAACACATGCTTTTTTCTGGAGCATGATAGTTAATGTGTTTTGCTATGTCACATTTTCTGTATCCTCAAAGGGAAATTATCGTGAGCGTAATTATGCCGAAATGTTTGTGGACAGTAAAAACTACACTGACTTACAAGACGGAGCTCTTGTATGGAAAGGCGAAGCCTATGTTGCAGATATTAAGAAAGTGTTGGTAAAGTTTTTGGGTGAAGCTAGAACACAACGCGCTTTAAATCTTTTTTTTAGAAAATACGATTTGCCTTTAGATACACAAATGGCAGATGCTAGATTAATTAATTTTTCCGAAAAACTATTAACAGGAAGTATAGGAAGTGCTTCTGCTAAAATATTAATAGCAAGTGTTGTAAAGGAAGATGAAGTAAGTCTAATAGAAGTTTTGAAAATTCTTGAAGAATCTAAAGAAACTATAGCTAGAAATAAGTTGTTAAGAGAAAAATCTAGTGAACTTACAAAGCTAACGAATCAATTAAAAGATGCTAACGAAGAATTAATAGAAAAAGATAAACAAAAAGATGAGTTTTTAGATACGGTTGCACACGAATTAAAGACACCAATTACTGGTATAAGAGCAACTACAGAACTGTTGATGGATGATGAAGACGATATGCCACCAGAAATTAAAACACAATTCTTAAAGAATATGCTGCAAGATAGTGATAGACTTTCAAGGTTAATACATAATATATTAGATTTTGAAAAGTTATCTAGAGGTAGAGAGCAGCTAAATATTCAAAAGCATAATATTAGAAATACTATTCAGAAAACTATAGATAGTCTATATCGCATTGCCGATAAAAATGAGGTAAAGATTATAAATTCTAATATGAGCGATATTTCTGCTGAGTATGATGAAGATCGTATTGTACAAGTATTAACAAATCTTATCTCTAACGCTATTAAGTTTAGCAATAAAAATGGTGAAATTATTGTAGATTATAAATACGATAAAGGTTATTTGGAGATTACTGTAAAAGATAATGGAAAAGGTATTCCTAATCAGGATTTACTATTTATTTTTGACAAATTTTATCAATCAAAAAATCAAAATATCCAAAAACCAGAAGGGAGTGGTTTAGGTTTAGCAATCTGTAAACAGATTGTAGAAAACCACAATGGAAAAATTTGGGTAAAAAACAATCAAAAAAGTGGTGCAACCTTTGGTTTTAAGCTACCTTTTAAGTAAATTGTAAGCGTGTTTGAATAATGAAGAAAATTGTAATCGTCGATGACGAACCAAATATAGTAATGACATTAGAGTATACCTTTAAAAAACACAATTTTGAAGTGTATATTGCAAGAGATGGAAGCGAAGCATTAGATATTTTAGAAAATGTTGTTCCAGATGTTATTATGTTAGATATTATGATGCCTAAAGTGGATGGTTATCAGACACTTAGGTTGATTAAAGAAAGTGATGAGTTAAAGAACACTAAGGTGGTGTTTTTAACGGCAAAAAATAAAGCTTCAGATATTGAAAAAGGCTTAAAACTTGGAGCAGATAAATATTTAACCAAGCCGTTTTCAGTAAAAAAAATAGTTTCAGAAATTAATGAGCTAATTGCATCATAGGTTTCTACTTTATTAAATATTGGTTTTGTGTGCAAAGTAAACCATGTTTAATTAAAGTAAAACAAAATGAAACGTCTACGAATTAATGCTTTAACGTCTGATATAATTATCAGCTTTTACGTTATAGTAACCTTATATCTCCGTTTTAAATTTGAAAGCGAAAGCGCCACTGGCCCTTTTGAATCCCTCATTATGGGTATTTGCTTTGCTGTTATTATTTGGGCATTGATTAAGCTCAAAGTATTAAATCCAAATTGGTTTGGACTATTTAACTCTAAAAAAGCAAAGTCATGAAATATCAAAAGATTTATAAAGAGAGTATAAAAAATCCAGATACGTTCTGGAAAGCACAAGCCGATAATCTTGCTTGGTATCAAAAACCACAAGCAATCCTTGGTACAGACCAATATAACTATCCGCAATGGTTTCAAGATGGAAAGTTAAACGTTAGCTATCTATGTATAGATAAACATATAGAAGATGGTTTTGGCGATCAAAACGCTATTATTTATGATTCACCAGTAACTAACACTAAACAGCATATTACTTTTAATGAGTTACACGAGCAGGTTGCGAAATTAGCAGGTGGTTTAAGTGCGTTGGGTTTAGAAAAAGGTGATACCTGTGTTATTTATATGCCTATGATTCCACAAGCCTTGTATGCTATGTTAGCTTGTGCAAGACTTGGTGTAATACACTCAGTAGTTTTTGGTGGTTTTGCACCACATGAATTGGCAATTAGAATAGATGATTGCAAACCAAAGGCTATAATAACAGCCTCTAATGGTATAGAAGTAAAGCGTATAATTCCTTATAAGCCATTTGTAGACGAAGCTATAGAGTTAGCGGAGCATAAGCCAGAACACGTTGTTGTTTTTGATAGAAAACGAGGTGTAGATATTCCCTATAAATCTTATGATATTGATTATTCAGAATTGGTGTCAAAATCAGTTGCAATAGAACCTGTATCTGTTGAATCTAATCATCCATTATATGTTTTATACACTTCAGGAACAACAGGAAAGCCTAAAGGAATAATTAGAGATTCTGGTGGTTATGCTACAGCATTAAAATTTTCTATGAAATATGTTTATGGAGTAGAAGAAGGAGATGTGTATTGGGCAGCTAGTGATGTTGGTTGGGTTGTTGGTCATAGTTACATTGTTTACGGACCATTATTAAATAGAAATACAACCATCCTATTTGAAGGAAAACCAATAAAAACACCAGATGCTTCAACATTTTGGCGAGTTATTAGTGAGCATAAGGTTAAAGTAATGTTTACTGCACCAACAGCAATACGCGCCATTAAGAAAGAAGATCCTCACGGTAAGTTTATTAATAAATACGATTTAAGTTGTCTTAAATATCAGTTTTTGGCTGGTGAACGATGCGATGTTGCAACGTTAAGCTGGACAGAGCAACATCTTCATATTCCTGTAATTGACCATTGGTGGCAAACCGAAAGTGGTTGGCCAATGTTAACAAATATGGTTGGTGTAGAGTTAATGGAAGTTAAACCAGGATCTGCATCATTACCAGTTTGTGGTTATGATATTCAAATTTTAAATGAATCAGGAAAAGAAGTAGAAGCTGGTGTAGAAGGCTTTGTTGCTGTAAAATTACCATTGCCACCAGGAACATTATTGAATCTTTGGGGAAATCCTGAACGATTTAAGAATGGATATTTAAATAAGTTTCCAGGATATTATTTTTCAGGAGATGGAGGCTATAAAGATGAAGATGGTTATGTCTTTATCACAGGAAGAGTAGATGATATTATAAATGTTGCAGGACATCGTTTATCTACTGCAGAAATGGAAGAAATTGTTGCCTCTCATAAAGCTGTTGCAGAATGTGCAGTATTTGGTGTGCATTGCGATTTAAAAGGACAAAAACCTTTGGGTTTAATTGTTTTGAAGTCTGGTGAACAACCCGATGAAAGCCAAATATCTAAAGAAATAATTCAAGAAGTGCGTCACGAAATTGGTGCTGTAGCTGCGTTTAAAGATGTATATGTGGTAAAACGTTTGCCCAAAACACGATCAGGAAAAATTCTTCGTAAATTGCTGAGAAATATCTCAGACGATTTAGAGTATAATGTGCCATCAACCATAGATGACACAGCAATAATTTCAGAAATAAAAGCGGTATATAAGAAAAATCAAATAGGAATACATAAAAAAATTAATTAGTCATGAGTAATTATCACATTAAACACTTTGAAGAATATTTTCAGGTGTATAGAAAATCGGTTAGAAATCCTGAATCATTTTGGGAAGAAATTGCTGAAGAACATTTTGTTTGGCGAAAAAAATGGGATAATGTTTTGAGTTGGGATTTTAAAAAACCAGAGATAAGGTGGTTTGAAGGCGCAAAATTAAATATTACAGAAAATTGTATAGATAGACATTTGCATACTAGAGGTGATAAAACAGCTATTTTGTTTGAACCTAATGATCCTAACGAGACAGCTGAACATATTACTTATAAACAACTTCATGAGCGTGTGTGTAAGTTTGCAAATGTGCTTTTAGATAAAGGAATAAAGAAGGGAGATCGTGTTTGTATTTATTTGCCCATGATACCAGAATTAGCTGTTTCTGTGTTAGCATGTGCAAGAATAGGAGCTGTACATTCAGTAGTTTTTGCAGGATTCTCAGCAACAGCCTTATCTACACGTATCAATGATTGCGATGCAAAGATGGTGTTGACTTCAGATGGATCTTACAGAGGTTCTAAAACCATAGATTTAAAGGGTATTGTTGATGAAGCCTTAGAAGAGTGTCCTGGTGTAGAGTCTGTATTGGTTGCTAAACGCATCAATTCAGAAATAAATATGAAAGAAGGAAGAGATGAGTGGTTACAACCCTTATTAGACGAAGCTTATAAAGATTTAACAGCAACCGTTATGGATGCAGAAGATCCGTTATTTATATTATACACATCTGGCTCTACAGGTATGCCAAAGGGTATGTTGCATACAACAGCAGGTTACATGGTATATACAGCATATACATTTAAAAATGTTTTTCAATATAGAGAAGATGACGTGTATTGGTGTACCGCAGATATAGGTTGGATTACTGGTCACAGCTATATTGTTTATGGGCCATTATGCAATGGCGCAACAACAGTTATGTTTGAAGGTGTGCCAAGCTATCCAGATTTTGGACGTTTTTGGGACATTGTAGATAAGCATAAGGTAAATCAATTTTATACTGCACCAACAGCAATTAGAGCCTTAGCGAAACAAGGCGTTGAGTTGGTTGAAAAATATGATTTATCTTCACTAAAAGTCCTTGGGTCTGTTGGTGAGCCAATTAATGAAGAGGCTTGGCATTGGTATAATGATAATATTGGTAAAAAGAAGAGTCCAATTGTAGATACATGGTGGCAAACAGAAACAGGTGGTATTATGATTACTCCAATACCATTTTCAACACCAACAAAACCAACTTATGCTACATTGCCTTTTATTGGTATTCAACCAGCTTTGATGGATGAAGATGGTAATGAGATTAAAGGAAACCAAGTTGATGGACGCTTGTGTATAAAACATCCTTGGCCATCAATGGCAAGAACCATTTGGGGAAATCATCAGCGTTATAAGGATACTTATTTCTCTGCTTTTGAAGATATGTACTTTACAGGTGATGGAGCTTTAAGAGATGAAGTTGGTTATTACAGAATTACTGGTAGAGTAGATGATGTTATCATTGTTTCTGGCCATAATTTGGGTACAGCGCCAATTGAAGATGCCATTAATGAGCATAATGCAGTGGCTGAGTCTGCTATTGTAGGTTTTCCACACGATGTTAAAGGAAATGCGCTTTATGGTTACATTACTTTAAAAGATACCGGAGAAGATAGAGTACATGATAATGTGCGTAAAGAGATTAACCAATTAATAACAGATAGAATTGGGCCAATTGCTAAGCTCGATAAAATTCAGTTTACAAATGGATTACCAAAAACTAGATCTGGTAAAATTATGAGACGTATTTTAAGAAAAATAGCTTCAAATGATACTAGCAATTTAGGTGATACAAGTACTTTGTTAAATCCAGAAGTTGTTCAAGAAATAATGGACAACGTGCTTTAGGGTTTAAGTATTAATAGCAGGTCCCAAATTCCAAAAAAATGTGTGCACTGGAATTTGGGATTTTTTTGTACGTTAAGTTTTTGTGATATAGATAAAAACTTTTAAAATGTACAGCAAAGATTGTTTGTTTATATTCGCAAAAAAATAAAAGCGATGCTTAAAGCAGTTTTGTTTGATATGGATGGTGTTATTGTTGATACTGAGCCATTACATAGAAAAGCCTATTTTAAAATGTTTTCTGATGTAAATATTAATGTAGATGAAGATTTATATGCGTCTTTTACAGGACAATCTACGATTAATATTTGTAAACGATTAGTGGCTCATTTTAATTTAAATGAAAAGCCAGAAGATTTGGTAGCCTTAAAGCGTAAACACTTTAAGTATTTATTTGAAAATGATACAGAGTTAGCTTTAATAGATGGTGTTTTAGATCTTATTAAAGATTATTATAACAACGGATTAAAATTAGTAGTTGCATCTTCTGCATCTATGCCAAATATCAATAGGATTTTTGAACGTTTTGATTTAAATAAGTATTTCATCGGGAAATTTAGTGGAGCGGACTTAAAACAATCTAAACCGCATCCAGAAATTTTTATAAAAGCTGCGGAATTTACAGGGTTTTCAAAAAAGGAATGCATGGTCATTGAAGATTCTACAAATGGTATTGCGGCAGCTAAATCGGCAGATATTTATTGTGTAGGTTTTAAAAGTCCACACTCTTCGCATCAAGATTATACAAAAGCTGATGTTGTAATATCTGATTTTAAAGAAATAACATATCGTAAAATACTAAATATGGTTTAGCTAAATTTATCTGTAATAGCATTTACAGTATTTTCAATAGCTTTATTTTTAGTTAATTGCTCTAATGCAATAGGTTGTTCAATGCGATTTTGACTATCAAAAATGCTGTAGTTTTTAATTTTTTCAAGATTAACTTCAGATTCTTTAATAGCGCTATCTTCTAAGAAGGCAACCTTTCTTTCTAATTGTTTATCTATTAATAACCCTAAGCAAATACTTTTGTGATGATTCTTATTGTTTTCATCAATAGTTGTAGAAGTAAATACTAAATAACGGCATTTGTTTTTTGGGTGAGATAAAACATTAACCCTAAAAGTATGATTGTTTTTCTTTCTTGTAATAGCTTTGTTTAGACTAGATACACCAACCCATCTTCTGCAAAATAATTCTTTGGTTTCATCTTCTTTTTCAGATAAATTATTGATGAGATGAAGTTCTTTTTCAATGTGATAATTGTTATTTCCCTTTTGATGTGAAAATCGAATAAAGAAAAGATTAAGTAAGTTATAATCCTTTGGTAAAATATTAGTAAGCCTCTGGTAAAAAGTCTCAGAGGAAGCGTTATAGTTTTCAATAAGATTTAGAAAGTCTTTAGTATTGAATGTAGATTGCTCCAATAATTGCTTAATCTTGCTAGAGAGTGTTATTTTAGGTATTAACAATGCACCTGCAAAATATGAAGCATAAAAATTATTCAACACCTGATCGAAATTATCGAATTTTATCCAAGAGAATGTATATAAACGTTCTTTATAATTAAGATAATTAAAAGCGATTTCTTTAGCATATATAAAAGTACATTGAGGATCATCTAGATGGCTAGAGATTAATAATGTTTTAGTCTTCGGAACAAAAATAGAACGTAAACCTTCGATATGGCTTTGGTCGTCTAAAGCTGTTTTATTAATGGTGTATCCAAATTCTTCAACTAAAATATCTTCTAATTCGTTAGATTTTATGGGAGTATTTAAATCTATATGATAGGCTTTAGCAAACTTTAAAACTTCGTTTTCAATAACATCAAAATAGTTATTGTTGGCTTCTTGTAGACTTCTTAAGGAGGCTAAATAAAAGCTCTCTCTTGTAAAGCTATAGTCTTGGGCAATCTTAATAATAGTGTTTATAAATGCGTTAACTTTAGCAGGAGCATTGGCAATAATATCTATAAGTGTGCTTTCTTGTATGCCAAAATGTTCTAAAGGAATTTCTCTTAAAATTTTACCACGTAGAATACGACCAACTGGAGCAAGATTTTTATCGAGTTTTAACGATACCATATGGTCATAAGGCACTTCAAGTTGCTCAGCTAACAATAAAATTTTATCGGTTTTAGGATATTTTTTTCCTTTTTCAATTTCGTTTAAATAAGATTTTGAAAGTCCCGTTAGCTTAGATAGTCCAAATAGTGAAATACCACGTTCTGTGCGGATTTGCTTTAATTTTAAGCCAAAAATAAGTTTGATATAATCTTGTTCCATATATGCAAATATAATATTATTTGCGAACTTAAGTTTTTAGCGAAAAATATAATTTAGCGAACATTCGCTTGTTTTTTTTAATTTCTTGTTGTAACATTGTGTCTATAAATTAAATAGCTATGGATGCAATCATTACAACACCAGACCAAGTGACTTTTTCAAAAGAAGTAAAACAATTTTATCCTAATATTTTAACTGAAGAAGCTTTGCAGTTTATAAAACAGCTTCATAAAAAGTTTAATAAACAAAGGTTAGAATTATTAGAAGCACGAAAAGCTCAGCAAACATTTTTTGATAATGGTAATTATCCAAAATTTCAAGAAGAGACAAAACATATAAGAGAAGGTGAGTGGGTTGTTAATCATATTCCTGAAGATTTACAAGATAGACGTGTTGAGATAACAGGACCAGTAGATCGTAAAATGGTAATCAATGCTTTAAATTCTGGTGCAAAAACATTTATGGCAGATTTTGAAGATAGTAATGCACCAAGTTGGTCTAATACTGTTGAAGGTCAGCAAAATCTTTTAGAGGCTAATCAAAAAACAATTGAGCTTATAGATGAAGCTCGTGGCAAGCATTACAAACTAAATGAAAACACAGCAGTGCTTTTGGTAAGACCTAGAGGATTGCATCTAAACGAACGACATCTTTTAGTAGATGATGAAGAGGTTTCAGGCAGTCTTTTCGATTTTGGGTTATATGTATTTCATAATACTAATATTTTAAAAGAAACCAACACTGCACCATATTTTTATCTTCCTAAGTTAGAACATTATTTGGAAGCACGTTGGTGGAATAATGTATTTGAGTTTGCGCAAGACTATTTAGGTGTGTCTAAAGGTACATTTAAAGCAACGTTATTAGTTGAAACAATTACAGCTAGTTTTCAATTGAATGAATTCATTTACGAATTAAAAGATCATATAGTAGGTTTAAATTGTGGTCGTTGGGATTATATTTTCTCTTACATTAAAAAATTCAGAAATCATGAAGGTTTTATTGTCCCTAACAGAGATCAGGTAACAATGACCACTCCTTTTATGGCAGCCTATTCAGATTTAGTTATACAGGTTTGTCATAAGCGTGGTATTCATGCCATGGGAGGAATGGCTGCTCAAATTCCAATTAAAAATAATCCTAAGGCTAATGCACAAGCCATAGAAAAGGTTCGTATAGATAAAGAACGCGAAGCAAAAAATGGCCATGATGGTACTTGGGTTGCGCATCCTGCATTAGTGGAAGTAGCGATGAAAGAGTTCGATAAATATATGCCAACACCTAATCAAATCTTTAAAAAACGAGAAGATATAAATGTAACGGAATCAGATTTGGTAGAACTGCCTAAAGGAACAATTACAGAAGCTGGCATTAGAAAAAACATTAATGTAGGTATTCTGTATATGGAAGCTTGGTTAAGAGGTTTTGGTGCAGTGGCTTTATACAATCTTATGGAAGATGCTGCAACAGCAGAGATTTCTAGAACGCAACTTTGGCAATGGTTAAAGAATGAAACACTTTTAGAGAATGGGCGTCAATTTACCAAAGCGCTTTTTGAGTCTATTCTTGATGACGAAGTTGAAAAGATCATTACTGAAATTGATGAATCTAAGATTAAAGAAACCAAATTCCACGAAGCTATAACGTTATTTAAAACTTTGGTAACTCAAGAAGTTTTTGAAGAATTTTTAACCACTCAAGCCTATAAACAAATATAAAAAGCAAATCCCGCTAATGCGGCAACATTAGGCGGGATTCATATTAAATCTAATATATCATTAATACATTTTCAAAATTATGAAAAATTTATCACAAACTAACTATTCTTCAGCTTTACAAACTGTAAGAGATCTTAAGGCAAAATACGGAAATACATGGGCAGCCATTAGCTCAAAAAGTGCTGCAAGAATGGCAGTGCAAAATCGTTTTAAAACAGGCTTAGACATTGCTAAATATACAGCGGCTATTATGCGAAAAGATATGGCTGAATATGATGCAGATTCATCTAAGTACACACAGTCATTAGGATGCTGGCATGGATTTGTGGCGCAGCAAAAAATGATTGCAATAAAAAAGCATCATAAAACAACAAGCAAGCGTTATTTATACCTTTCTGGTTGGATGGTGGCAGCTTTGCGCTCAGAGTTTGGTCCATTACCAGATCAGTCTATGCACGAGAAAACAGCTGTGCCAGCTTTAATTGGAGAGATTTACGATTTCTTACGTCAGGCAGATGCTATAGCACTTAATGATTTGTTTAGACGATTAGAATTGGGAGAAGATGTGCAAAATGAAATAGATAATTTTGAAACACATGTAGTGCCTATTATTGCAGATATTGATGCTGGTTTTGGTAATGAAGAAGCTACGTATTTATTGGCAAAAAAAATGATTCAGGCTGGAGCTTGCGCTATTCAAATCGAAAATCAGGTGTCAGATGCTAAACAATGTGGGCATCAAGATGGTAAGGTAACTGTGCCACACGAAGATTTTATTGCAAAGCTTAATGCGGTGCGTTATGCCTTTTTAGAATTAGGCATCGATGAAGGTGTTATTGTAGCACGTACAGATTCTGAAGGTGCTGGTTTAACTCAAAAATTACCTGTAAGTAAAGAACCAGGTGATTTAGCATCTCAATATTTAGCTTTTGTTGATGCTGAAGAAATTACTATAGAACAAGCTAAAGAAGATGATGTATTGCTAAAACGAAAAGGTAAATTAATGCGTCCTAAACGCTTACCAAATGGCTTATATCAATTTAAAGAAGGAACTAATATAGATAGAGTAGTGCTAGATTGCATAACGAGTTTACAGAATGGTGCTGATTTACTTTGGATTGAAACACCAACACCAAACGTTAAGCAAATTGCGCACATGGTTAATAGAGTGAAAGAAGTATTGCCAAATGCAAAGTTGGTTTATAATAACTCACCATCGTTTAATTGGACCTTAAATTTCCGTAATCAAGTTTATGAAGAAATGCTATTAGAGGGAGAAAACATGACAGCTTATGATAGAAATAATTTAATGGCTTCAGAATATGATGGCACAGAATTATGCCATAGAGCAGATGAGAAGATTAAAACGTTTCAGTTAGATGGAGCTAGAGAAGCAGGCATTTTCCATCATTTAATAACACTACCAACCTATCACACAACTGCGTTACATATGAATGATTTAACGGAAGGTTATTTTGGTAAAGAAGGTATGTTGGCATATGTAAAAGAAGTACAACGACAAGAAATTAGAAAGGGAGTATCATGTGTTAAGCATCAGCGCATGGCTGGTTCTGACCTTGGTGACGATCATAAAACATATTTTGCTGGTGATAAAGCGTTAAAGGCAGGAGGTGTAAAGAATACATCAAATCAGTTTGATACAATACCCAAAAGCAATGCGGATAAAAAACAAATAAACGTTGCTGTTTAAAAGTATTTACAAAACAGTTTTTTTTTATAAATAGTTTTGTTTCTTAGTTTAGTTAGTAGAAAACACATCCAATATTGGATGTGTTTTTTATTACAAGTGTTAATGGTTTGTAAATTAATGTTTTAAAATGCGTTTTGTCTATTATGAAGACTACAGAAATGTAATTAATCAAGGATTATTACTCTTTATCTAATTTATTCATTTACAGTGTAATTTTTTATTTCTTTTGAGTAGCTATTAATTATCCCAAATTTCACTCTTTGCGTTTAAAATCACTTTTTATATTATCATTTTTATTTTTTAGTATCTGCACTAATGCTCATGGAGATTTGCATAAGCGAATACTAAAAGTAACAGAAGAGATTAAAAAAAATCCTGACTCTGCCAATCTTTATTTTAAAAGAGGGAAGCTATATTACCAACACAGTAATTACACTAATAGTCTCAAAGATTTTGATGCTTCTAAAACATTAGGATTTAATAATTTTGAGCAAGATTTATTAGTAGCTAAAAGCAATTATCACCTTAATAAATTTAGGGAGAGTAAAATTATAATCAAAAATATTTTAAGAGATAGACCAGAGAATGTAGATGCTTTAAGATTACTAGCTGATATCTATTTTAAAAAGAAGAAGTTTAAGAAATCAGCAAAACTATATCAGTCTGTTATTCAATATTCAAAAAAAACACGTCCAGAGCATTATTTATATGCTTCTAAAGCATGGTTTGCGACTAATTCTAAGTCTGGATTTGAATTTTCTCAACAGATATTAATTGAAGGTATTGAAAAGTTAGGTGATGTTATTGTTTTATATGACAAACTTGTTTCAAATTATGTAGATATAAAAGATTTCGATTCTGCATTAAGATTTCAGAGCAAAGTAATTGAAATAAGTAACAGAAAAGAACGTGCTTACTTAAAACTTGCCAACATACAGATTCAACAAGAAAAGTTTAAAGAAGCTGAGATTTCTATTGAAAAATCTGAAGCGAGTTATAAAAAATTGCCTCATAGAATAAGGAATACCAAATTTATGAAGGAATTTTATTCAGAATTACAATCAAAAAAATTGAGCTTAAAAAAATAGAAAACTGATGAAAAGAAATTACACATTATTACTTTTATTGCTGGTAACATTGTCTTCTTTTGGGCAAACAATTACTAGGATTCCATACCTTCAAAAAGGTGCGGAAACAAGTATAACTATTAAATGGCGTACAGATATAAATGATACATCTATTGTAGAATATAGTACTGATGCTGCTTTTGCATCTTATTCAACTTATAGTGATGCAACATTAGAAACAGATCATGAAGCTGAAATAACTGGTTTAACATCTGGGACAGTTTATTATTATAGAATAGGAACTGGAGGTAGCTTGTTATCAAATAATACAGACCTTTATTTTAAAACTCATCCTGCAATTGGTTCAACAGATCCTTATACCTTTTGGATTTTGGGAGGTATTGGAAAAACATATTTTAATCCAATCAATACAGGCGCTGTAAGAGATGCTTATTATTCTTATGTAGCTAATACAGTTACAGACGGAATTATATTAACAGGAGATAATGCTGACTCTCACGGAACAGATATTCAATATCAGAATCATTTATTTGATTTTTTTACTCAAAAGTTAAAGAATTCTATTTTATGGTCTACTATAGGTAATATTGATGGGCAATATATAGGGTCTACTAATCCTGAAGGTGCATATTATAATATTTTCTCTTTTCCTACTGCTGGAGAGTCAGGAGGTTTAGCTTCAGGTACAGAGTCATATTATTCATTTGATTATGGCAATATTCATTTTATAGTTTTAAATTCTTTTGGGGAAGATAGATCGGTAGGTGGTGCTATGTACAATTGGGCTTTGAATGATATTCAAAATACAACACAGAAATGGGTTATAGGTGTATGGCATCATCCACCGTATTCAAAAGGATGGCATCCTTCAGAGGGTTTTGATAGGAATGGTAATCCTGCTGAAATAGAGTTGATCGAAATGCGAGAGAATATTTTACCAATGCTAGAGACAAATGGAATTGATTTAGTTATAGCAGGACACAGTGAGTCATATGAAAGATCATATTTTATTAATGGCCATTATGAGGAGTCTGCTGCTTTTGATTTACGGAATAATACTGTAGGTCCAAATGGAGATGGTGATGGTAAACCAAGCGGAGATGGTGCATATAGTAAATCTACTATTGGAAATAATGCAGGTATAGGCACTGTCTATTCAGTAAACGCAACAGCATCTCGTCGTGCAAGTGGTGAGTTAGATCATAATGCGATGTATTATTCTGTAAGAAATTATGGTTCTGGTATTTTAGAAGTAGATGGGAATAATCTCACAATGAAATATTTAAGAGATACAGGTGTTATTGAAGATAATTTTACCATACATAAAGGCCCAGATTATGTGTATGACAATGGTTGGCAAGATGGAAATGATCCAAATGGTGTAGCAACAAATCTTCATGATTTAGTTGTAGTATCAGGTGATGCCACAATATCATCTAACACAACGTTTAATACAGTTGTTGTTAATCCTGAAGGTAACTTGATTGTAGATTCTGGTGTGAGTTTAACAGCTAATAGTATTGTTTTAGAATCTGATTCTGATAAGTATTCAAGCTTAAATCCTACTGCTACAAGCACTATTTCAGGAAGAGTAAGATATGAAAGATATGTTAACCAAGTAGGATCTTCATCTAGTGGAGGAAATGACTTAGTAGCATCTCCTTTAACTAATGGTTCTATGGAAATTTTTAGTGATTTTGCAGATTGGAATAAGAATTTAGCGGCTTTAAATAACCTCAGAGCTTTTGCGCCTTTTAATAATGTGTCTGGTAATTATGAAAATTATGATATTGTTGTTAATGAGACAACCTCTCTAGAGGCTGGTAAAGGATATCGTGCTGCAACTGCAGATGGAAGCCCAGTAATATTTACAGGTGAGGTTAGTATAGGAAATATAAATACTACAATATCATCAGGAGCGTCTAGCTCTTGGAATTTGGTAGGGAATCCTTATACAAGTTATGTAGATGCACAAGCCTTTATTAATGAAAATGGGGCATTAGGTAATGATGTTTTAGATGCTAGTTATAATGCAGTTTATGGATATAATGCAGGTACAGATGGAGTAGGTATTTGGACTATTATTAATAATGTACAAAACGTAGGAAAGAACATTGCGCCAGGACAAGGATTTTTTGTGAACTCAAATGGTGCAGGAGGTGTAAATAATTTATCATTTACACCAACGATGAGAACTATTACAGGTAATGATGATTTTATATTAGGCCGAAATAGTAACTCAATTTCTCATCTTAGTTTAAGAATTCAAGATTCATCAAATAACTATAATACAGATTTTTATTTTTCCGATAATTGCTCTTCTGGTTTAGATATAGGTTATGATGCAGGCTCTTTAGATGCTAATGGTTTAGAGTTTTCATTGTATTCTCATTTAGTTTCAGATAATGTTGGTGTAGACTTAGCTATACAATGCTTATCATATTCAGATATGGAAACTTCTATTGTTCCTTTGGGAATAAATGCAACAGCTGGAGATAACGTAAATGTAAGTATATATGAAAATGATTTGTCTGAAGATGTAAATATATATTTAGAAGATAACGTAACCAATACATTTACTTTGTTGACTTCTGCTAACTATGCTTTTATACCAGAAGAGGATTTAACTGGTACAGGTAGATTTTTTCTTCATTTTTCGCCTTCTACTTTATCAACAGTATCTAATACTCTTAATGGATTGCAAATCTATACAAGCGCAAATCCAAACTACTTAAATGTAAAAGGTTTGCTAAATGGACCATCAAAAATAAGTTTGTTTGATGTGCAAGGTAGATTGGTGTTGACAAAAGAATTAAAAAGTAATAGTAATTCTAATTCAATTAGTGTAGAAGAATTTCAATCTGGTGTTTATGTTGTTAAGTTAGAGGTTTCTGGAGCTGTTAGAACAGAAAAAGTGATTATAAATTAACTTATAAATATTAATAGAAGCTATTAAACACATCCAAAACTGGGTGTGTTTTTTATTATAAAGGATAATAATCAATAATGAAAAATGTTGAGCGAAAATATTTAATTGATAAAAAAACTATAACAATCCAACACGTTTAATCGGTCGTTCTAAATCTTTCAATGTTAGTTTTGACCCTGTGTTTAGTTTATACAATAACTTCATAAATAATAATGCTGTTATATATGCATCACCAGAAGCGGTATGTCTATCGTGAAGTGGTATTTTAAAACGATTAGCTAATTCGTCTAAACTAAAATGTGCTTTGCTTGCGTCTATATTTGTTTTTTGAAATATGTGTCCTGTATCTAAAACTCTATTTTTTAATTTAGGTAAGTTTAACCTTTTAAGTACATTGTTAACCATAGCGACATCAAAAGCTGCATGATGAGCTACTAAAACAGCATTGTTAGTATAGTTAAGAAACTGTTGTATAGCTTCAGATTCTTTGATTTTAGTAAGCTTTCCTTCTCTTAAAAGACCGTGTATTTTAACTGTTTCTATATTGAAATGTTCTTGTTCTAAATACACTTCTAATTGATCAGATACTTTTATTTTTAAACCTTCAATAGCAATACATCCTATAGATAAAATTTTATCCTTTTTAATATTTAAACCTGTGGTTTCAGTATCAAAAACCACAAATCGAATAGCTTCAATTTTTTGTTCTTGTGAATTTGAAAAGCTAGAAACATAGTTTTCCCAAAACTTAGGATAAGATTTGTGTTTAAACCAATTCATAATTAAATTAATTGAGAGAGTTTAAAGCGTGTTTTAATTAATTCTTGAACTGCTTTTACAGCTTTAAAACTTCTTTTTAACTGCAAGCGATTCCTTTTGTTTAAAGACTCTAAATCTATAAAACGACCAGAATCGTTGTGAGTTAAACCTTGTTCTGTTCTAAAGCGTAGAAGATTTTTATAGGCTTCAATACAGAGGATGTAGGTATCTTTGTTTTGAGGTTCTAATTCTACTAGTTTTTCAAAACGCTCTACGGTATTATTAACAGCTTTAATATTATAGGATAATATCAATAATCTAGCAGCATCAACTAAAGGCATCATGGCTCTAGCTTTGATGTCAAACTGATCTTTATGTTCGCCATCATCTTCTACTAAAAATTGTCTAAAAAAGCTTAAAGGTGGAGGGTTTTGTAGTGCATTTCTTCCTAAGTAACTTAGAAATATATCGCGAGAATCTATGCTTTTAAAGATGCCTTCAGAAAGCTGGTTGATTAAATCTTTATCGCCATATACGTGTTCATAATCAAAAAATATAGTACACAACATTAGATTATCTTGATCTGGAGCTGTTATCCAACTGTTAAATTGCTGAGACCATTTAGAAACCGAATTGCACCATTTAGGGTTTTTGCCCATCATTTTAGCAGGACAAAGCTCAAAACCAGCCGTTTCTAAATCTTTATTGATGAAGTTTGAAAGTTTTAAAAAATACGATTTTGTTTCATCATAAAGCGTGTCATCTACGTTTTCAAAAACAAGTGCATTGTCTTGATCTGTCATTAGTAGTTGTTCTTGCCTTCCTTGGCTACCAATAGCGAGCCATGCAAATTTTACAGGAGGCATTGTATTCATTTTAGCTATAGAAAACTCAATGATACGTTGTGTAATACCATCGTTAATTGCAGATATTAATCGTGATATAAAATCTATAGGAATACCTTGTTCTAAATAGCGAGATAGTAGTTTTTCGGCACGTTGTCTAATGTCTTTTAGTTGTATTGCAGTTTGGCAGCGTTTAATTTCTTTGATTAGTGCAGATGCATTATTTTCTCTTAAAACAATAATGTCGTGTTCAGATAAAATTCCTGTGAGTTCGGAAGTGTTTGTACCATCTTTGGTGATGCATAAATGCGTAATACGATGTTTTAACATTGCAATTTGTGCTTCGGCAACAGTAATGGCTTCAGGATATGTAATAACAGGTGAGGACATTATAGAAGACACTAAATCATCTATTTGATACTGGCCTGTAGCAATTTTGGTACGCAAATCCTTATCTGTAATAATACCAATAGGCTCATTGTTTTCTATTATGACAATAGAGCCAACATGCTTATCGGTCATTATAGTAGCTGCTTCCTTAATACTTGTTTTTGTGTTACAAGTCACAGGATTTTTAGAATAGTCAGCTGTTTGTAAATAAGTATAGTCTGATGAACGCTGAAATTCTTCAATAAAAGTATTTGTAGCAGGGCTTTTTACTCTTGTATTAGAAGCAAAACTAGCCATAAGAAACTGACTGGCATCTGCATTGGTGGTGATGTAATTTTCTAAAAGCTCTGATGAAATGCTATATACGATGCTTTCTTCAATAGCCTTGGCATTCAGTTTATAATCACCTTTACGGAGTAAGGCACGTAAACCAAAAATATCACCTTCATCACATTTATCGGCTAAATTATTATCATCTCTAAATAAGCCAATAGCACCATTTCTTACCACATAAAAATGATTTTCTACAGGTTTACCAATTTTAAAAAGCAACTGATTATTTTCTAGATAAATAACATCTACAGCTTTTGATATGGCTAAAAGCTGTGTTTTTGTTAATAGATTAAATGGTGGATATTCCTTTAAATAATCGTATATGCGTTCTGCAATGGTATTCATAGCAGCAATTTAGCTAAAAAATAAAGCCTAACACATGAGAAGTGTCATATTTGTTGCTAAAATGGTATAGTTGTTAGCCTTCAAAATCAAAATCACCTCCATTACCACCACGACCATTACGATTACGTTGTTTCTTCTGGTTAAAGCGATAGGTAAAGCTTAGATTGAAGGAACGTTCTCTCCACTGAAACTCATTATCGTCTCTAAATGTAGGAGTAGATGATTCGCTACGAAATTTTCTAATATTAAAAACATCACTTATTCTAAGTGCCAGTGACGCTTTATCCTTAAATAAATCTTTGCTAAAAGCTAAATCTGTAGAAAAAATACCTTTTCTTTTATTTTGAGCGTTTTCACTTGGTCCTCTATAAAACATACGTGTTTGCCATTCTATATTGGCAGGTAATGTATATTTTGAGTTTAAACGTGCAAACCAACTAAAGTTTTCTGCACCAAAATCTTGATCTTCAAAAACACCTTTAGTTACTGAGTGAAATAGGTTAATATTGGCGTTAAGGTTAAATTTTTTATTTGGTCTATAAGTTGCTGTTATTTCACCACCATAACGATCGTTAGTTGCTAAATTTACTGGACCTCTTGCTGTTATAGGAATTTCAGAACCACCTACATTTACTGTTTCTCCTGTAGTTCGTCGCACAAAGCTAAAGATGTTTTTAGCATGTTGATAATATACAGAGCCATTAAGCGTAAGCTTTCCTAATTTATTTAAATAACCAATATCAAAAGCATCAGATATACTTGGATTTAAGTTAGGGTTACCTTGAAATAAATTTGTAGGGCTACTTCTTGATGGAAATGGATTTAAAAACCTAGAGCGTGGCCGTCTAATTCTTCTATTATACCCAAGTGTAAAGTTCTCTTTTTCTGAAATTTCATAAGCTAAATTAACTGTTGGGAATAGTTGTTGGAAATCTTTTTTATTAAAATCACCACTAGTGGCTTGATCTATAGTGATTCTTGTACTTTCATAGCGTAATCCTAAAAGGTAGGAAAATTTTTCTCCTATTTTATTGCCATATTGAGAGTAAAACGCATTGATGTGTTGTGTGAAATCTAGGTTGTTGGTTAAACCAGTGTTATTTACAAAGCTATTGGTGTTGTCATCAAATTGTTCTACTAAAAAATCGGTATTAAGATTTTGAAACTGTCCACGATAACCTAATTCAAATTGTCCATTTTCACCAACAGGTTTTACATAATCTAATTGAAGAAGAATTTCTTCTTGATTTTCGTCTGTTATTACATGTTCATCTATAGGAGCTGAGTTGTTTGTAAAAGATTCATTGACTATAAATGATTCTTCTACTTCTTGGCTATCTTCATATTGAAATGCGAATGTTAATTTATGCTGACTATCTCCATTAAACTGTTTATCATAATTTAATGAATATTGTACATTTCTATCATCTTCTAGTTCTGGATCTCTTCTTAGAAAATGTTCTAAAGTAGTGCCATTTTCATCCACTAACAATGTGTTATTAGAAGTGTTACTTTCATTGTCGCTATTTCTATACACTATTGAAGTAGTAATAGACGAAGTTTCATTAACATACCATTCTAAACCAAAATTAGTATTTAGTCCTTTACGAATGCGATCAAAATCTCTATCTTCAGTAGAAAAAGTATTTGGGTCATCATCATTAAAAAATTCGGTTTTGGTAAATGAATTTCCAGGAACTTCTCTGTAACTGTACCCAGATGTATTAAAAAAATTTAAATCACCTGTTCTGTAGTTAATGTTTCCAGAAACACCAGCCTGCCATGGGTAACCTCCGTTTACTGTAACTGCTCCGTTAAGCCCTTGTAGTTTACTTCGTCTTAAAATAATATTTAAAATTCCAGCTGTGCCTTCAGCATCATAACGTGCAGATGGTGATGTAATTACTTCTACTTTTTCAATAGATTCGGCAGGTAACTGACGTAGAGCATCAGTAGAATTTAAACCAACTAAGCCAGATGGTTTGCCATTGATAAGAATCCTAACATCGTCATTGCCACGTAAAGCTACGTTACCTTCTACATCTACAGAAACAGAAGGTACGTTATCTAGTACATCACTAACGGTTCCTCCTCTAACTGTGAGGTCTTTACCTACATTATAGATTTTTTTATCTAGTTTTATTTCTACTGTAGTGCGTTCTGCGGTAACAGTAACTTCTTCTAATGAAGCCACATCTAAAGCTAAACTTACAGTTCCTAAGTTAATAGATTTTGTTAGGGATTTGTTTAAGTATTCTTTGGCTTTGTATGAAATGTATTCTACAAAAATGTTGTAAACTCCTGTAGGGACTTCTATACTAAATTTACCTTTACTATCTGTAATACCACCTGTTATTACTTTGTTACTAGACACGGCTTTAAGTGTTATTGTAGCATATTCAAGAGGTATGTTTGTGTCTTCTTCAACAACTTTACCTTCAATTTTTATATCTTTTTGAGCAAAAGATATTGAAAATATAAATAATAGAATTAGTGTAAAAAGAATGTTTAGTTTCATTACAAGTAGTTGGATTTTACGCTTTTTAGATGCGTAAAAATACTTTTACTTGTGCTGCATAAGGTTAATCTTATGTTAAAGAAAAATACACCATTATTAATTACAGAGAAAGGTTAATCTCAATTTTTGTTTTTGCGTTTTCTCTTCTTCTTCTTCTTCTTTTCCTTTTTTACTTCTTTTTCGTCAAAATTACCATTTACCATCTCTTTTATTTTAGACATATCATTTTTAGAAATCAATTCTTCGAGTTCTTTAAAATGGGTTTCGTTAAGTTTTTTAATGGCATCTTGTCTTTCAAAACTTCTTTCGTATTTTACTTTTAAGAGTTTTTTTCTTTCATCGAAATATGAGTTGAGGTATTGTTTTATGATTTCTTTCTGAAAATCGTCTGCTTCTAAAGTTGATAAGAAGTTTTGGATATATTTTGCTTTTTGAACCTCTATTTCACGTTTTCTTTTTTCAATATCAGCCTGTGAAGGTTCATTATTAGCCTGAGGAATTCTATTACGATTTCGTTGTATTTGCGCACTAGTACTAAATCCTAGAAATAGAGCAAAGGCTATTAGAATTAATCGTTTCATCTTAATGAGTTTTATAATATGTTAAAGATATTTATTAATACTTATATAATTTTTGATATTGACTCTTTTGGTCTGCCTATTACAGCTTTGCTGCCATTAACGACAATTGGTCGTTCAATCAGTTTAGGGTTTGTAATCATAGCATCTATGACTTGTTTGTCGGATAGGTTTTTACCTTTATAATCCGATTTCCAGATGGCTTCGTTTTTACGAACCAGATCAATTGGTTGTATGCCTAATTTGATTATAATGGTTTCTAAGTCTTCTTTTGTAAGGTTATCTTCGAGATATTTTACAACCTCAAATGTTTTTCCAGATTTTTCTAATAATTCTAACCCTTCTCTAGATTTTGAGCATCTTGGGTTATGGTATATTGTTATCATAGTTTTAAAGACTAATTTCTAATGTTTTTAACTGATCGATTAACTTCTCAGAAGATTCAAAATGTATGCCATTTATATCTAAGGCTTCAGCAGCTTTAATGTTTCTAAGATTGTCATCTATAAAAACAGCATTTTCAGGTGTAATGTTAAAGCGGTTTAAGGTAATTTCATAAATATCTTTAAAAGGCTTTCTGGTCTTTTCTTCACCTGAAACCACAATGCCTTCAAGCCAATGTAAAAAATTGAAACGCTCTAAAGCAATAGGAAACGTTTCGTGACTCCAATTGGTAAGTGCGACTACTTTGTAATTCGGATGTTCAATGAGATTTTTAAGAATGGAAACTGTACCATCAATAGCGCCTCCAAGCATTTTTTCCCAACGACCATAATACATGCGTATTAACTCTTCTTGTTCAGGAAATAATGCTATGCGTTCTTCTGTTGCTTTTTGTAAAGGGTAGCCTGCATCCTGATTTTCATTCCAATCAGTGGTACAAATATTATCGAAAAACCATTGCATTTTTTCTCTATCGCCATTAAAAACATCTAAGTAGAGATATTCTGGATTCCAGTCTATAAGGACTCCTCCAAGATCGAAGATTACTGTGTCAATTTTTTTCATTTAAAGCTGTTCTGAGTTTTCTTCTTTTTGTCCCATCATCATAAGATATGACTTTAAAAAAGGTTCTAAACCGCCATCCATAACGGCATCTACATTGCCAGTTTCGTGAGCTGTACGTACGTCTTTTACAAGCTTGTATGGGTGCATTACGTAGTTCCTAATTTGGCTTCCCCATTCAATTTTCATTTTACCAGCTTCAATATCGTCGCGTTGTGCCATTTGTTTTTGTAACTCGATTTCGTACAATTGCGATTTAAGCATTTGTAATGCTCTAGCACGGTTATCGTGTTGCGATCTAGTTTCAGAACATTGAATTTGAATACCTGTGGGCTTATGCAAAAGCTGAACTTTAGTTTCAACTTTATTTACATTTTGTCCACCTGCACCACTAGAACGTGCTGTTGTGATTTCTAAGTCTGAAGGGTTAATTTCGATTTCTATAGAATCGTCTACCATTGGATAAACGTAAACCGAAGCAAAACTGGTGTGACGTTTGGCATTACTGTCAAAAGGGGAGATTCTCACTAAACGGTGAACGCCATTTTCACCCTTTAGCCAACCAAAGGCATAGTCACCTTCAATCTCTAGAGTTACTGTTTTTATACCAGCAACATCACCTTCTTGATGGTTGAGCTCTTTTACTTTAAAACCGTTTTTCTCAGCATACATTAAATACATACGCATTAGCATGCTTGCCCAATCGCAAGATTCGGTTCCTCCAGCTCCGGCTGTAATTTGTAAGACTGCACTAAGATTATCACCTTCTTCTGATAGCATGTTTTTAAATTCGAGTTTTTCAATAGCATTTATAGCCTTTTCAAAATGAGCTTCTACATTCTCGAGAGGTGCTTCATCTTCTTTGTAGAACTCATAAATGACTTCTAAATCTTCATAAAATGATTTGGCAGTATTATAATCATTGACCCAACTTTTTTTCTCACGAATAGATTTCATAATCTGTTCGGCTTTTTTAGAGTCATTCCAGAAATTAGGATCGAAAGTTTGTTCCTCTTCGTTAGTGATTTCTATGAGTTTTGCGTCTAAGTCAAAGATACTGTCTAAGTATGTCTAGACGGGAGTTAAGATCTTTTATTTGATCTGATGTTATCATAAATTTTAGTGTTTTTGCAAAAGTACATGATTTTTTTAGTTTGAAAATTTTCTAATACGAAATGAAAGAAAATTATCCAGTAATTAAAAATAGTATGTAAAAATGATAAGTTCTTCTATAAAGAATAGGTTTTATTAAAAAAAGAAAACCGCTTAATAAATAATTTAAGCGGTTTTTAATCATTCTATGTAAGAGTATCAGTTACTGATTACCACCACCAGCACCAGTATGTTGGCGGCTCATACTCACATAATTCTCCACCTAAAGTACTTGTTCCGCTAACTACTTCTACAACACCACGCTTATAGCCTGGTCCTATGTTTAAGTGACAGTTAGTTTTAAACTTAGTGTAGTAGCAGTTACCTACGTAAACGTAAATCCACTTACCAAAAGTACCATTTGAATTAGCACCACTTACAGACATTTCGTCATCTAAACCTACAACACCATCAAATATCTTAGTAGCGTAGCAAGTATTCTCATGACGTTGATATAATCTAACTCTGTAATCGTTTGGCCAGTCCCACTTAAATGTAATTTGGTTTACCTTTCCAACACAATCATTACATTCTGGTGCAGGAATCTCTTTAGAGATTAATAAAGCTTGTACATTGTGATAATCTGCAGGAATAAGAAGTAAACCTACTTTTTCACCACAACCAGGTGTGTATCCTTCACCATTTGCTACAGCAGCATCATAGATTTCATCACCTAAAGCATTATCGATAACTTTATTCCAATCACCTGGGATAGGAGTTAAAAAGTCTGTAAAGTCATTATTATATGGACCTTCAATAAGTTTCCAAATAGCATACTGTACATGACCATATTTGTACTGAGATTCTGCACTGATATCAATGTTGTTTAATATCCAGTTTACTTTGTCAAAATTTTGAGGGTTTGTATAAACATCTTCAAAAGCTCCACCAGCTAAAATAGCCGTATCATAACTAGAAATTACTGTAAAATCAATGAAATCATCATCAGCACCAAGGCTAGGTAATCTATCAGAACAGTACGCTTGTACAATATCAGCACCATCAATTGAAATGTCAAAGTAGCCATTTGTACCAGGCTTATCTATAACTTCAATGTTTACAGTTGTGTTGTAACCAGTATCAAGTAAATCTGGAGTACAATCTGAATAATCGTCATTTCCGTTATCACCACCATGGTGACCACCACCTCTTTGAGCTACAGTGAATGATGTTGCTAGCTCTTCGCTTTTTCCGTTAAAGGTTAATTCTTTGTCTTCTTCACCATCAGATACAACCATGCCTCTTTCGTCAAATCTTAATTCGGCTTGTTGTTGTTCGCCATTGTCTTGAGTGCTTTCGCTTTGGCAAGACGCAAAGATTATAAGCACTAACAGTAATGACAATTTAGTAAATTGTTTCATAATTTTAAATTAAAGGTTAATAGCATTTTAATAATGCTGTAAAAGTATTTGTTATAATTGTTATCTCGTTAAAAAGTTGTTGAAACATGTTTTTTTTTAGATTAATAGACGAAAGTCATATTCTATCGTTATAAGGGTGTTAGAGTTATTCTACAAAGAATTTTCGTACTATTTTTGATGTTTTAAATAAGTGGTCTAGATAAGTGCTCAATTAATCGAAGAAACTTTTGATTGATTTCTAATGTATTTACTTTTGATGTGCTTAATAAGAGAAGTTGAAAGTAATTGATGCTTCTACACCCAAATTAAATGAAATATAATCATAATACTATATCTGTTTTAATTCCAGATGGCGAATCTACTTTGCTGTCTAATGTGGTTTATAGTTTATCACTTATAAAAAAGATTAAAGTTTATGTGTTGTCTTCTCACAAGGGTAAATACTTTAAGTTTTCTCTTAATAATAATTGTTTTAAATATTCGAGGTTTATTGATAAGTTTATTTATTATTCACCGAAAAGTGATGAAACATGGATACAAAAGATAGACACAATTGTTAATGATTATGATATAGATGTTATAATGCCAATTTTTGATGTAAGTGCTAAGCGAATTTTAGAAAACAAGCAGTTTCTTGTAAACAAATCTAAGCTTGCTTTATTACCAGAGCTTTCAGATTTTAATAAAGCGTTGCATAAAGATTTGTTGTATTTACACCTTAAATCTAATGGTTTGCCAAGTCCGAAGAGCATTATTATAGATTCAAAAGCTAGAAATGATGTTGAGTTAGACTATCCTTTAATTGCAAAACCAACCTTTGGGTTTAATGGAGGTATGGGAGTAATGTATATAAATAATGAAAAGGAGCTTACAGAGTACAAACAAATAAACAATAATTGTGAGAACATCTTACTACAAGAATTTATAGATGGGTATGATGTAACTTGTAATGTTTTGTGCTGTAATGGAGAAATTCAAGCTTATACAATGCAAAAAACATCTGAAGATAAATATTGTAAAGTAGCACCTCAGCATGAGTTTGTTTTTTTTGAAGATGAAGCTCTGTTGAAATTAATGAAAAGTTTAATGAAGAGTTTGAATTGGTCTGGTGTTGCTAATATAGATTTTAGATTTGATAAAAAAACTCAAGATTATAAAGTTATTGAAATTAACCCAAGGTTTTGGTTAAATACAGAGGCTTCTGCTTTAGCAGGTGTAAACTTCCCGTATTTATATTATTTATCTTCAAATCATCAAAAGATTGAGTTTAATAAAGTAAAAGAAGGTACTTTTCTACATCTTAAAGCTTTAATGAAAAAACTAATACATAATCCTTTCTTTATTTTTAAAATTAGTTTCGTTAAAAAGCATACACCATTGCGATTTATTCTTAAAGATCCTTTAGTGTTGCTGTGTAAATTTTTCTGGAGAACTAATAATATTATAGCTACAAAAGTTTTTAAGAATAAGTTCTAATTATAGTAGTTTGTATTACTTTTAGCCTATTGATTGGATAACTATGATTATAGATTTAAGAAGTGATACAGTAACTAAGCCAACAAAAGGCATGTTAGATGCCATGCTATCTGCAGAAGTTGGTGATGATGTTTATAAAGAAGACCCATCTATTAATGCTTTAGAAAAGCGACTAGCAAAGATGTTTGGTGTAGATGAAGCTTTGTTTTTTCCTACTGGAAGTATGGCTAATCAAGCAGCTTTAAAACTACACACTAATCCAGGTGAACAAGTAATTTGTGATAAATATGCGCATATATATAACTATGAAGGAGGAGGAGCATCATTTAATAGTGGGATATCGTGTAAGCTAATTGATGGTCATAGAGGCATGTTTACAGCAAAGCAAGCAGAGGAAGCAATTAATCCGCCAGATTTTTATCATAGTCCATTAACATCATTAATTGCTATTGAAAATACAACAAACAAAGGAGGAGGTGCTTGTTGGGATTTTGATGAGCTAAAACGAATTAGAGAAGTAGCCAATAAACATAATTTAGGCTATCATTTAGATGGAGCAAGATTATGGAATGCTTTTATTGCTAAAAATGAAAATCCTAAGCAATATGGTGAGCTGTTTGATACAATCTCAGTATGCTTAAGCAAAGGCTTAGGGTGTCCTGTGGGCTCTGTTCTTTTAGGAAAAAAAGAGTTAATGAAAGGGGCATTACGTGTTAGGAAAATTCTTGGTGGTGGAATGCGACAAGTAGGTTATTTGGCTGCAGCAGGACTTTATGCTTTAGATAATCACATAGAACGACTTAACGAAGATCATAAAAAGGCGAAAGAAATAGGAGATGTTTTATCTAAATTGTCGTTTATAAAAACAGTAGAGCCTATAGAAACTAATATCGTTATTTTTGAATTGAATAATAATATAAATGAGATAGATTTTTTAAATCAACTCAAAGAAAAAAACATACTTATTATTGGCATGGGAAGCAATAAGCTAAGAATGGTAACACATCTAGATTATGACAATAATAAGCATGAAATATTATTAGATATACTTAATAAGTTATAATAATTATTACTTAAACATATCCATACCAGGAATGTTAGGCATACCTTCTTTTGCAACAGCAGCAATTTCAGACTCGTTAACACTTGTGGCTTTTTCTATAGCTTTATTTAGGGTAAGAATTAAATAGTCTTCTAGCATTTCTTTGTCTTGTAACAATTCATCATCAATAGTAATTGATTTAAGTGTTCTATTGGCAGTAATAGTCACTTTAAGTTTATTATCACTACTAGCTTCATCAATTAGTACAGTATTAAGGCGTTCTTTAGTTTCTTCAACTTTTTTCTGAGCTTCTTTTAATTTACCCATCATGCCCATCATATCTCCAAACATATATTTTATCTTTTTAAAAATTACAAAGCAAAATTAGTAAATTGCGCCACTTTTCAGATTAAATTTTTCATAAAACACATGGCAAAGACCTTAAGCGATAACCCACCATCTGCAAAAAAGATTCCACATCAATTAGAAAAACACAATGATATTAGAATAGATAATTATTTCTGGATGAATGATAGAGATCAACCAGACGTAATTGAATATCTTAATGCTGAGAATTCTTATTGCGATTCTCAAATGGTTCATACAAAAGTCTTTCAGAAAGATTTATTTGAAGAAATGAAAGCCAGAATTAAAGAAGATGATTCCTCAGTACCATACAAGTATAATGGTTATTGGTACATCACCAAGTTTGAAAAAGGCAAGGATTATCCTATTTATTCCAGAAAAAAAGACACCCTTGATAATCCTGAAGAGCTTTTATTCGACTGTAATGAAATGGCTAAAGATCATAGTTATTTTAAATTAGTAGGTATTAGTATAAGTCCAGATAATAAATTGGTGTCTTATGGAATAGATACTAGTGGAAGAAGACAATATACTATCTACATTAAAGATACAAAGACGCATAAAGTAGCAACAGATAGAATTGATAATACAACAGGTTCATCGAGTTGGGCTAATGATAATAAAACATTGTTTTATACCAAAAAGGATGAAATTACACTTAGAGCTTATCAAATCTATAAGCACAAATTAGGTGAGAAGAAAGAAGATGAGCTTGTGTTTGAAGAAAAGGATGATACTTTTGGCACCGCAGTTTATAAGTCTAAATCTAGAAAGTATATTATAATAGCATGTTACAGCACTTTAACAAACGAATATCATATACTTAACGCTAACAATCCTGATGATAAATTTGAAGTCTTTCAACCACGTGTAAGAGGATTAGAATATAGTATAGCTCATTATAATGGTTGTTTCTATATTCTAACCAATAAAGATAAAGCCATCAATTTTAAGCTAATGAAATGCCCAGAGAACGATAGAACTATGAAAAACTGGGAAGAAGTAATGGAGCATAGAGAGCATGTTCTTATTGAAAATATAGATATTTTTAAGGATTATTTAGTAGTGAGCGAGCGCGATAATGGGCTTAATAAAATAAGAATTATGCGTTGGGATAATACAGAAGATTATTACTTGCCCTTCGATAATGAAACCTATACAGCTTACACAAGTACAAATGTAGATTTTGATACTGAATTATTACGATATGGTTATAATTCTCTAACAACACCTTCTTCTGTTATTGAATTTAATATGCGTACAAAAACTAAAACAGTTTTAAAAGAGCAAGAAGTTTTAGGTGGAAAATTTAATAAAGATAATTATGCATCAGAACGTATTTGGGCAAAAGCAGAAGATGGTACAAAAATCCCAATGTCTTTAGTCTATAAGAAAGGTATAAAAAAAGATGGAAGCAATCCGTTGTTACAATACGCTTACGGAAGTTATGGCTCTACTGTAGACCCATATTTTTCAACCATTAGATTAAGTTTGCTCGATAGAGGTTTTATTTATGTTATTGCACATATACGAGGTGGTGAATATTTAGGTCGTCAATGGTATGAGGAAGGAAAACTATTAAAGAAGAAGAATACATTTACTGATTTTATAGCTTGTTCTAAGCATTTAATTAGCAAAAAATACACGTCTTCTATGCATCTTTATGCAATGGGAGGAAGCGCTGGTGGTTTATTAATGGGAGCAATAATTAACAAAGCTCCAGAGTTATATAATGGGGTAGTGGCAGCAGTTCCTTTTGTAGATGTGGTAACGACAATGCTAGATGATTCAATTCCACTAACAACAGGCGAGTATGATGAATGGGGAAATCCTAATGAAAAAGAGTTTTATAACTATATGAAGTCTTATTCACCATATGATAATATACAAGAAAAGGATTATCCAAATATGCTGGTTACAGCAGGTTTGCACGATTCTCAGGTACAATATTGGGAACCCGCTAAGTGGGTTGCAAAATTAAGAGAAATGAAGACCGATTCTAATAAACTTTATTTAAAAACTAATATGGATGCAGGACATGGTGGTGCTTCTGGTCGTTTTGAAAGCATTAAAGAAGACGCAGAAGAATTTGCTTTTCTATTAGATTTAGAAGGTATTTCAAGTTGATTTAAAAAAAAAGTATTAATTTTGCGAGGTTTTAAAGTGTGTTTATCACACTTGTTAAATAGCATTTATGGACAAAAGCAAAAATGTATTTGATAATGTATTACAAATTATAGGTAATACACCTCTTATCAAGTTAAACAGAATGACAGCCAACTTCGATGGCGACTTTTATGCTAAAGTAGAAGCATTTAATCCAGGTCACTCTTCAAAAGACAGAATTGCATTACACATTATAGAAGAAGCAGAACGCCAAGGTATTTTAACGCCTGGCGATACCATTATTGAAACAACTTCTGGTAATACAGGATTTAGTGTTGCCATGGTTAGTATCATTAAAGGCTATGAGTGTATTTTAGCAGTAAGTTCTAAATCTTCCGCAGATAAAATAGATATGTTAAGATCTATGGGAGCTAAGGTATATGTTTGCCCAGCTCATGTTAATGCAGATGATCCAAGATCTTACTACCAAGTAGCTAAGCGTCTTCACGAAGAAATTAAAGGTTCAGTATATATCAATCAATATTTTAACCAATTAAATATAGATGCACATTACAATACTACAGGACCAGAAATCTGGAATCAAACCAATGGTGAAATAACGCATTTAATAGCATGTAGTGGAACAGGTGGTACAATTTCTGGTATAGCTAAGTATTTAAAAGAACAAAACCAGAATGTGAATATTATTGGTGTAGATGCGTATGGTTCAGTATTAAAAAAATATCATGAAACAAGAGAGTTTGATGATAAAGAAATTTACCCATACAGAATAGAAGGTTTAGGTAAAAATTTAATACCAACAGCAACAGATTTTGATCTTATTGATAGATTTGTTAAAGTTACAGATGAAGAAAGTGCACATACTGCAAGAGAGATCTCAAATACCGAAGGGCTTTTTGTTGGTTACACTAGTGGAGCAGCTATGCAAGCTTTAAAACAACTTAATGAAGAAGGTGAATTTAAGCCAACAGACAAGGTCGTTGTTGTTTTTCCAGATCATGGCTCTAGATACATGAGTAAAATTTATAGCGATAAATGGATGGCAGATCAAGGCTTTTTTGATGTTAAAAATGAAGTTTCTACAACCATTGAGTATATAAAATAATAATAAAATATTAAGTATTTAGCCTGCCAATATGGTAGGCTTTTTTATGTTTAAAACTTAGTGAATAGTTAGATAAAATATTATTATGCAGTCATAATAATAATGCCTAATTTTGCTGACACTAACAAAACTAAATTATAACTACAATCTATTCTGTTTTTTTGTGAAATAGATTTTAGATTAATGGCAAACGCAACGTATGAAGGATTTATTTGAAAAGATTTACAGAGATAAAGGACCGTTAGGAAAATGGGCTGCACAAGCAGAAGGTTACTTTGTATTTCCCAAGTTAGAAGGAGAGATTTCAAATAGAATGAAATTTCAAGGAAAAGAAGTAATTACATGGAGTATTAACGATTATTTAGGCTTAGCTAATCATCCCGAAGTAAGAAAAGTTGATGCTGAAGCAGCCGCACAATACGGATCTGCTTATCCAATGGGTGCTCGTATGATGTCTGGTCATACAGATTTACACGAGCAATTACAAAATGAATTAGCAGAGTTTGTAAACAAAGAAGCTGCTTACCTTCTAAATTTTGGATACCAAGGTATGGTGTCTACAATAGATGCATTGGTTTCAAAAGATGATATCATTGTTTATGATGTGGATGCTCATGCTTGTATTATTGACGGAGTACGTTTGCACATGGGTAAGCGTTTTACATATAAGCATAATGATGTAGATAGTTTAGAAAAGAACTTAGAGCGTGCTACCAAAATGGCAGAGCAAACAGGAGGTGGTATTTTAGTAATTTCTGAAGGTGTTTTTGGTATGCGAGGCGAACAAGGACGTTTAAAAGAAATTGTTGCGCTTAAGAAGAAATTTAATTTTAGATTGTTTGTAGATGATGCTCATGGTTTTGGTACATTAGGTGAAACTGGTGCAGGTGCAGGAGAGGAACAAGGTGTGCAAGACGATATAGATGTTTACTTCGCAACTTTTGCAAAGTCTATGGCTAGTACTGGTGCTTTTATTGCTGGTGATCAAGAAATAATAGATTACTTAAAATACAATCTAAGATCGCAAATGTTTGCCAAATCTTTGCAGATGCAATTAGTAGTAGGTGCACTAAAGCGTTTAGATATGTTGCGTACTATGCCAGAGCTTAAGAAAAACCTTTGGACTATAGTTAATGCATTGCAATCTGGTTTAAAAGAGCGTGGTTTTGATATAGGAACAACGCAAAGTTGTGTTACTCCTGTATATTTAAAAGGTAGCATTCCTGAAGCAATGGCTTTAGTTAAAGATTTAAGAGAGAATCACGGAATATTCTGTTCTATAGTAGTTTATCCTGTAATACCTAAAGGATTAATTTTGCTAAGAATGATTCCTACAGCTACGCATACATTAGAAGATGTAAAGGAAACATTAGACGCTTTTGATGCTATTAGAGATAGACTTGAAAACGGAACTTATAAAAGAATGTCGGCTGCATTAATTGCAGCGATGGGAGAATAAGTTTTCCTAATAAGTGATATAAAAAAAACAGGCTTTGTAATACACAAAGCCTGTTTTTTTATAAATATTTTTTAAATGTTTTTCGGCGTTTATATACCTTAGGATCAAAATGCTTCCATATCTTATGTATAGCTTCATTATCCTCTAATTCTGGTGTTCTATAACAGGTTTGTATACCTTTTTTTGTAAAAGTTTCGTAATACTCATTAAAAATAACAGCGTGTACACCTTTGTTTTGATAATCTGGATGAATGCCAATTAAATAAAAGATCACATCTTTACTATTCTTTTTAGCTTTTAAAATATGGCTAAACCCAATAGGAAATAACTTCCCTTTTGCCTTTTGCAAAGCTTCAGCAAACTTTGGCATTACAATAGCAAAACCAATAAGCTTATCATTTTCATCAATAACAAATTTTATGTATTCTGGGTTTACAAAACTTATAAACTTACTTTTAAAATATTCTTTTTGTAAATCAGTAATTTCAACAAATGATGAAAGAGAAGCATAACTTTCATTAAATAAGTCAAACATCTTATCAGCATAAGGCATTACCTCTTCTGTTTTTGTAAAACGTAACGCTCTTAGTTTATATCTTCGTTTAATAAGTTCTTGTGCTTTTTTAAATGCTTCAGGTTTAACATTTTCAAAAGGGAATTTGCTTTCAGAATACTGTTTTTCAATAGTATAGCCATGTGCTATATAGTGATTTATATAATATGGATGATTATACCAAGTTATCATAGGAGCAATGCTATCAAAACCTTCAGTCATTACACCAACTTTATCTAAGTTAGAAAATCCAACAGGACCTTCAGCATATTCTAACTGATGTTCTCTTCCTATATTCTCTACAGTTTCTAGTAATGCTTTACTGACTTCAAGATCATCAATGAAATCAAACCAGCCAAAACGCATTTTTTTTATTTGCTGATTATTAATTTCTAGCCAATTAACAATTGCAGCAATCCGACCCACAATTTCATTGTTTTTATAAGCCAGAAAAAAACGTGCTTCAGCGTCTTTAAAAATAGGATTTTTGTCCTTATTGAATGTTTCTAGTTCTTGCTTAATAATTGGAGGAACCCAATATTTAGAATCTTTGTAAAGCTTAAACGTAAACTTAACAAAGGTTTTTAAGTCTTTTTTTGATGTTGCTTCTTTAACAGTTACCATGCAGTAGTTTATAAACCTTCAGAATCGTTATTATCTGCTTTTTTCTTCTTCTTTCTCTTTTTGTTTTTTCTTTTTTTCTTGAATTTTCCTGTATTGCCATTACCATTGTCAATTTTCTTATCCTTATGAAAATCTATGCGGTAAGATGCTCCAAAGGCGATATTGAAAACGGAAGGTGTGTCTTTTGTGTTAAAAGCAATATTAGCATCTAACTGAAAATCTTTAGTCCAAAGATAAGCACCACCAAATCTAAAGATGTTGTCAGCATAAAAATCACTGTTTATCCCTTGTGCTTCACCAAAAACTACCCATTGTGGAGTAAAAGAATGTGTTAAAGTAAAAATATATTGAAAGTCCGAATACTCAGAACCAATTCTATCTTTGATTAAGTTCATCACAAAAACCCATCCACCATTAAAATTGTTTTGTGTTGCAATCATTATTTTAGGGCTAACACCTTCAACATCTGGCGCAGTATAAGGATTGTTTTTTGTGTCGAAATTTGCTCCAGCATAAATAGAAACAGCTGGTATTAGTGATTTCCACTGAAATTTTCTATTGGCATGGTAGCTATATAAATTTGGTTTAGCTTCTTCGGCATTTTTATATGGATCGTAAACTAGATATTTAGCGCCAAGCGTAAAATTTCTAAAGTTAGAGCGTTTATCTTCAAATGGAACAAGAGAACTGTTTTGAGTAATTTTATCGTTTTGATATACACCATCTAATGCAATCTCTAATTCTTCAAATAAAAAACCATAACGGACAGAAAAGTCTAGCCCAAAACCAGCTACTTCGTATTTTAAGGGAGTATGCTTTTCTTTTACGGTAAAAGCTCCAGCTTCAAACTGAACAATACCAGTACCAACCGAAAAAGCACTCTCAGATAAACCTGGTCGATTAGAGTTAATAACTTCGGTATATTGTGCATTAGCAGAATTATAAGTGAGTACTAATAATAGAATGAAAATAGATTTGAGAACTCGCATTATCTTTTGGTTTAGGTTCAAATATATAGATTTTATACTTTTTTTAAGGAATAATAACGGAATATAAGTAACTATAATTGTATTTTTGAATTATTAATTTCTTTATGATACAAGAAGCATCCTTAATGGGTTTATTAAGAACTATATTAATTATTTTACTAGTTTGGTTTGGGGTTAAAATTCTTGCCAGATTATTTGCACCTTTTCTTATGAGATTTGTTGCTAAGAAAGCTGAAGAAAAGTTTGGACAGCAATTTGGAGGTTTTCAAAATCAAACGCAGCAGCGTAATACACAGAAAAGAAATGAAGGCGAAACAGTAATAGATAAAATGCCACAGCGTAATAAAACATCTAACAAAGAAGTTGGGGAATATATCGATTACGAAGAGATTGATTGATGATAAAGGTATTAGAACTGTGTTTTTCTTTTTAGTAAGATTTTATTCCCAAAAAAATAGTACTTTTCAGACTCAATTATTTACTTAATTTTCATGTCATTTTCTTTAAAGCGTTTTTTGCCACATATACTTGTTATTATTGGGTTCGTGGTACTTTCATTAGCCTATTTTAGTCCGGTTTTACAAGGCAAAAAAATATTTCAGAGCGATATAATGCATTATATTGGTATGGCTCAGCAACAAAAAGAGTTTGCCAAAGTTACAGGTGAAGAAACGTATTGGACCAATAGTGCCTTTGGTGGTATGCCAACGTATCAATTGGGAGCAAAATATCCACATAATTATATTAAGAAGCTAGACCTTGCCTTACGTTTTTTGCCAAGACCAGCTGATTATTTGTTTTTATATTTTATAGGATTCTATATTCTATTGCTCTCTTTAAAAGTAGATTTTAAACTCGCTGCACTCGGTGCTTTAACCTTCGGATTTTCAACCTATCTCATTATTATTCTTGGTGTAGGTCATAATGCTAAGGCACATGCTATTGCTTATATGCCTTTAGTTTTAGCAGGAATTACTCTCACTTTTAGAAAAAAATACATACTCGGTTTTCTGTTAACGGTAGTAGCTTTAGGTTTAGAAATAGTAGCAAACCACCCTCAAATGACCTACTATCTTTTGTTTTTGGTCATTGTGTTGGGTATAGCCTATTTAGTAGATGCTTATCAAAAACAAGTATTACCACATTTTTTTAAATCTGTTGGAATATTGACTGTAGCAGCACTTCTCGCTGTCGGACTTAATGCTACAAACCTTATGGCAACACAAGAATATGCCAAAGAAAGTACGCGAGGAAAGAGTGAATTAACTATTAATGCTGATGGTTCAACGAAAGAAGTAACCTCTGGTTTAGGTAGAGCTTATATTACAGAATATAGTTACGGACTGGCTGAAACCTTTAATCTGTTTATTCCACGATTTATGGGTGGTGGAAACTCCGAAGATATCGGAAAAGATTCTGAAACCTATAAAACCTATGTTACAATGGGAGCTTCACCTATTGAAGCTTTAGAACTTTCTAAAAATGCACCAATGTATTGGGGAGACCAAACCATAGTTGAAGCACCAGCCTATGTTGGAGCAGTTATTATTTTTCTTTTTGTTTTAAGTTTATTCCTAGTAAAAGGAAGATTAAAATGGTGGTTGGTAGCTGGGACAGTGATTTCTTGGGTTTTATCTTTAGGGAAGAATTGGCCTTTTGTTTCAAACCCTCAACCAGATAGTAACCCAATTACAAATTTTTTCATAGATTTTGTACCGTTGTATGATAAATTTAGAGCAGTAAGTTCTATACAAGTGATACTAGAATTGTGTATTCCTGTGTTGGGTATTTTTGCCTTGGTACGCTTGTTTAATAATTTTCAGAAAAATGAAGAAAAACTAAAAGCTCTAAAATATTCAGTAGCCATTACAGCAGGATTATGTTTAGTGTTCTTACTGTTTAAATCTACGTTCTTCGATTTTAAAAGCTTTAGAGATGAAGGCATACCAGATGTATTACTAGGTGCTATAATTGATGATAGAAAAACCTTATTTAATACAGATACCATTAGGACTTTGATATTGGTATTGCTTTCTGCTGGAACTATATATCTCTTTATAAAGAAAAAATTATCAGAAACTTTAGTAGTAGTAGTTTTTGCTGCATTGATTTTATTTGATTTGGTATCTGTGAATAAATCTTATGTTAACAATGATGATTTTATTTCTGCATTGAGTGTAGATAAGCCTTATTCGCCTAATAATGCTGACAAACAAATTTTAAAAGACAAAGGACATTATAGAGTTTTAGATATGTCTACTGAAGGTCAACGTCAACCTGGTAGAACGGCCTATTTCCATAACGCTTTATTTGGATATCATGCCGCTAAATTGGGTCGCTATAATGATGTTATGGAATTTCATATTTATAATAATAATATGAATGTGCTTAACATGTTAAATACTAAGTACATTATAGCAGAAGATCAAGGGCAGGTGTTTCCTTATGATAACCCAGATGCTAATGGTAATGCTTGGTTTATAAACGAATTAAAACAACTACCAGATGCAAATACTGAGATAAAAGCTTTAGGTAGTTTAGATACAAAGCATAAAGCTGTGACTACAATGTTAGACTTAAGTAGTCAACCAGTTATGCAATATAAAACTGATTCAACGACTTTAATTCAGCTTAAAGAATTTAAACCAAATTATTTAAAATACGAATCTACTAACAGTAATGATGGTTTTGCTGTATTTTCTGAAATCTATTACAAAAGCGGTTGGAATGCTTATATAAATGGAGAATTACAACCTCATGGACGTGTTAATTATATTTTACGTGGTATGAATGTTCCTAAAGGCAATCATACTATAGAATTTAAGTTTGAACCACAAGTGGTAAAAACAGGTAGTAACATTGCATTAGCAAGCTCTACTGTTTTTGGTATTTTATTGCTACTAGGTATATTTTATCAGTTCAAGCAACAAAAAGAGAAATCTTAGTTTGTCTGAATGGACTCTAAAAAAAAAGTTTTAATCATTTGCTATTATTGGCCACCAGCTGGTGGTCCTGGTGTACAACGTTGGCTAAAGTTTGTAAAGTATTTGCCAGACTTTGATGTTGAGCCTGTTGTCTATTGTCCTGAAAATCCTAGCTATCCAATTATAGATGAAAGTTTAGTTGATGAGATTCCAAAGGATATCATTACTTTAAAGCAGCCAATTAAAGAACCGTATGGTTTGGCGAGTTTGTTTTCAAAAAAGAGCTCTAAAAAAATTAGTTCTGGTGTTATTCCAAAGACTAAAAAACAATCCTTTATTGAGAAACTGATGCTTTTTGTACGTGGAAACTTCTTTATACCAGATGCTCGTAAAAATTGGGTAAAGCCATCTGTAAATTATCTTTCTAAGTATATTGAAGAACACAATATTGAAATAGTAATTACTACTGGTCCACCGCATAGTTTGCATTTAATAGGATTACACCTTAAAAAAAAGCTTAATGTAAATTGGATTACTGATTTTAGAGATCCTTGGACAACCATTGGCTATCATAAAGATTTAAAATTGACAAAGACTTCTAAAGCAAAGCATATAGCTTTAGAGTCTCAGGTTCTAAATACAGCTGATCGAATTATTGTGACCAGTAACCACACAAAGAACGAGTTTGCCTCTAAAACCCAACAACCTATTTCTGTTATTACTAACGGTTATGATAATCATTCGGTTAGAGTAGAAGGGAAGGATGAAAAGTTTACACTTTCGCATATTGGTTCTTTACTATCAGAACGTAACCCTAAGGTTTTATGGGAGGTGCTCTCAGAATTAGTTGTAGAAAATGAAGCATTTTCAAAAGTCTTTCAGCTTAATTTAATAGGTGTTGTTAGTGATGATGTATTGGAATCTATATATAATTTTGGTCTTAAAAAACATGTAAATATTGTTGGTTATGTAAACCATGATGAGGCTATTAAATTTCAGATGCAATCTCAGGTTTTATTATTAATAGAAATTGATTCCGAAGACACAAAAGCTATTATTCCCGGAAAATTATTTGAGTATTTAATTTCAGAAACTCCAATACTAGCCATTGGTCCAAAAGATTCAGATGTGCAACAAATTATTGTGTCGACCAATACAGGTGTTTATTTTAATTATCAAGAAAAAGAAAAACTTAAAGCGCAGTTGTTAAGTTATTTTGAAGCTTATAAAAACAACGATTTAAGAGTGAATGCTATTGGTTTACAGCCTTATAGTAGAAAAGCTTTAACAGGAAAGTTAAGCGAACTTATAAAAGTTTCTAATGCTATTTTGCAATCGTTTGGTATTTGATTTTTTATAATTGTAATTTACAGCACTATGGGCATTGTATTAAAACAATCTTTTGCAAATACAATAAGTACTTATCTAGGCTTTGGTATTGGTGCTATTAATACCCTTTTTCTTTATACCAATTTTTTAACCGATGAGTATTATGGTTTGGTTGCGTTTTTACTATCTGCAGCGAATATAATGATGCCTTTTATGGCATTTGGTGTACACAATGCTATCGTTAAATATTATTCGTCTTTTAATACTGAAAAAGGTGTCAATAGTTTTTTAACCTTAATGTTGTTTCTACCATTTGCTTTTATAATTCCTACAATGTTAATTGGTTACGTTTCTTACGAAAGTATAGGAGCTTTGCTTTCAAAAGAGAATGCTATTGCAGGAAATTACGTTTGGCACATTTTTGTTTTAGCAATAGCCATGGCATATTTTGAAATCTTTTTTGCTTGGTCTAAAGTACAGTTAAGGACTGTTTTTGGTAACGTGATGAAAGAAATATTTCATCGTGTGGGCATAATGATTTTATTGTATTTTGTTTATCTAAAATGGCTAAATGCAGATGATTTTATTTTAGCTCTAGTTGGTATTTATGTATTGCGAATGTTAATAATGAAAGGTTATGCATATTATGTTAGATTTCCAAAGTTTAAATTTAAGAGAGTAGATGGTTTATCTTCTATTTTAAAATATGCAGCACTTATGATTATTGCAGGATCGGTAGCTATGCTTATTCTAGATATTGATAAGTTTATGATTGGTTTAATGCTAGAAAATATTGAGCAAGTAGCCTATTATAGTGTTGCTATTTTTATTGCAACAGTTATTGCTGTACCGCAACGCGCAATGCATCAAATAATGATGCCTTTAACAGCCAAGTACTTAAATGAACAAGATCATTTATCGCTTGAAGATTTATATAAACGCAGTTCAATAAGTTTATTAGTAATTAGTGGTTTTATTTTTCTGTTAATTGTATTGAATATTAATCAGTTGTATAAAATTCTTCCAGAAGAGTTCACAGGAGGTCTATTTGTAGTGCTTATAGTAAGTATAGCAAAGCTGTATGACAATAGTTTAGGTAATAATAATGCCATTTTATTCAATAGCGATTATTATAAAATGGTGTTACTCTTTGGTGTGATTTTAGCTGTTATAGCTATAATTCTTAATTTTATATTTATTCCTATTCATGGTATTGAAGGTTCGGCATTTGCAACATTTTTGGCTGTTACGATTTATAATACCATCAAAGTAGTATTTGTTAAACAGAAGCTAAATATGCAGCCTTTTTCCTGGTCTTCATTAAAAATTGTGTTGTTGTTAATTGTGCTTGCTCTAGCAATGTATTTTTGGGAGTTTTCATTTCATCCAATAATTAATATTGCATTAAAGTCTATTTTAATAACACTCTTATACTTTACTATAATTTTTAAATTGAATATTTCTGATGATATTTCTGAGCAAATAAAGAAGTATTTGCGTTTGAATTAATAAAAATTTTAGACTTAGCTTTACAAAGTTTTATATTATTTATAATAAAAAAGATTCCCACTTTGCACCTCCGCTAAAGCTATGGCGAACGCGGACGTGAGAATCGTATAACGAGAAATCCCGTAAGGTGCTCTGAGGCATACATCATACGGGACTTCTACTAACCAACCAAAAAAATCATTTTTATTTTTATCCTCTAGATCGTCTTGAACTAGATCTTGTAGAATTTTGGTTGCTTTTTCTACTTGTGTTAGATCTAGACGATACTGAAGATGACTTTCTTTTACTTTGAACCGTGCTTCGTTGCTTGCTACTTTTAGAGCTACTTCTATTATATGTACGAGGAGTAGTTGTTCTTGGTTTACGCACCGAAGTGTTTTTTGTTCTCTTTGTTTTATTAGACACAGTACTTCTGGTACTGGTCACATTATTTCCAGAATTTCTGGTCATACTACGGGTTGTTCTTGTAGGAGTTGATACTCTTGTACTAGAACGTGTAGATCTTATACTTCGGCTATTATCATTACTTCTTGTACTTGGTGAAGTCATACGAGTGTTAGAACCAGTTCTTGTTCCTTCGTTATTACTTCTGGTTACAGATCTCGATGTACCAGTATTTGCATTTCTAGATGTGCTTCTTGTTGTAGTACGCGTTGTTGTGTTTTCAGCCAAACGCGTAGTTCTTGTTCTAGTAATCTCTGCATTTCTGTGAGTAACAGTTCTCTGTACAGTACGCTCTCTTCTGTTTCTAGGCGTCTGTAGATAGCTATTACTACTGTTTCTTCTTGTTACTACTCGTGTAGTATTTCCACGTCTACCTGTATTTACATTGTAATACCTTACATTGTTTCTGTATGGTCTGTACCAAATGTGTCTTACAGGTGAGTAAAACTGTCTGTACGGATTTACATTAATCACACAAAAGTTTACAGGTGGTACTATGTATAATCTGTGCCATGGTCTCCAAACATAAGCTCTGTTATAAGCATTGATATAGCCATCATATCTCCAGAATACATTATTTCTATAATACACATTTAAGCCTCCAATTCTACTAATTCTATTAAACCCATTGTATGTAATGAAAATATCACCGATTTGATTTACTCTGCCATAAAAATCATAGAAAATTGGTGTGTTTTCAATTTGAATAATTGCACCAAAACGATCATACTGTACGTAAGGATTATAATTGTAACCAGAGTTAAAGCTTAATGTAAAGCCAGGTGTATCTATATTTACACTTACGTCTGGTCCATAATCTGGAATATAAAAATCGAACTGACCATCTCTGTAGACAGAGAATTCAATACCGCCTTCATTAAATATGAAAGAATTATTATAACCTCTCACATAATTGTTTGCTGAAGCTTCAGCTTCAGAGGTACTTGTGGTAGTTGCGAAAGAAGTTGTAGAAAAAGCTACTAAACTTGCTAATAAAAATAGAATCCGTTTCATAGATAAAGGTTTTAAAATTAAACTCGATTAATATAAAACAAACAGTGTGCCAAAAAATATTTTCGATTATTAATTATTGACTAGTAGAGGTTTGCGAATAAGTGGTTGGTTTATGAGAATATAAACCCTGAATTATTTGAGGAAAAATTCAGGGTTTTAAATCCATTAAATAGTTATAAAATCAATGTGATATCTATGATTTTATTTTTTTATGCTTTTTTACTTCACCATTTTTTCGATAGTAGTAATAATCATCATTCCAGTCGTTATCATAATAGTCAGAATCAAATTGGTTAGAAGGGAAGCCATTTCCTTGATTGTTGAAGTTTACAAAACCTCTTGTTCCAATAACGTCTCCGTATCTGTTATAAATAATACGTAACCCTCCAACTTGTCTTAACTGCCCTCGTCTGTAACTCATATATACTGATCCAGCTCGTTTTATTCTGCCTTGTCTATCGTAGTTAATAAATACGTTTCCAATACGTCTTATACGACCTTGTCTATCATGTCTAATGAGAACACCTCTATTTCCATGATGGTATCTTGTGCCTGGAGCTCCGTAAGTTCGGTTTGTACTACGTCTGTTACGTCTGTAGTAGTAATTATCATTATCTGGTTCTGTAGGAAACACTTCGGTATTAAAATCGAAGCTTCCATCCGGAAAGATTAAGAATTCTACACCACGTTCTACAAACTCTATTGGTTGTGTAAAACGATAACGTTTTTGGTTTAAATCTTCCCCATCTAAAACAGCATCTCCTGCTGTTGTCGCTGTGGCAGATGTTAGTCCTACTAACACCATTGCCATAAAAAGTAGTTTACTTCTCATAATGTATAGGTTTTTAGATTTACCCAGTTGCTAACTCGTTTAGAACTTTTGGGTTTACGCTAATATTTTTAGGAAAACCAATTAGCGTGCCAAGATTGTTAAGTGGTTTATATGTAGAGGATTAGTGTGTTTTAATAAGGTTACTTTGTAACATTGTTGTTTTTAGATCTTCAGATAATTAAACTTATTTATGATTAATTTCATTAATTTTAATGTTGATTAACCATTATATATGAGCGCTAACACCAACAAAGATTCTTGCCAAAATTGTGAACAACCGTTTGATAGTGGTTTTAAATTCTGTCCACATTGCGGACAAAAAACCAATGATGAGTTAACTATTGGTGTACTTTTTTATAATACCATAAGTAATTATTTTTCTTTTGATGCTCGTTTTTTAAAGAGTTTTATTCCTTTAATGTTCAAACCAGGTTATTTAGCTAAAGAGTTTGTTAAAGGGAAGCGTTTGTTGTATTTGCATCCTGCGCAGATGTATCTTTTTGTGGCAGTTATCTTCTTTTTTATTTTTAATTTTTACGTAAGAGAAGGTAGAGCAGAACTCGATAAAAATATGGAGCGCGTATTGGCTGACCGAAAAGAGAGAGCTAATGTTAAAGATAGCATTTCACAAGATTCTATAGCAATAGATAATTTTGTAAAACCTTTAAAAGACAATAGAGTTACAATTGGTTTAGATGAAAAGGATTTGAAAACGTTAGACTCAATATCTAATATTAAAATCCCGAAAAATAATATTGGTTCATCTTTTACTTTTAATGAAAGAGAGATGGATTCTTTAATTGCTTCTGGTGCATCTGATGAGGAAATATATAAACACTTAGGTATGGAAGAAGATGCAGGATATTTTACCAGAAAATTCTATGCTCAAGGCTTAAAGTTTTATAAATCTATGGGATTGGGCCAGATTATGCAGACGTTTATTGATAGTATTCCGTTGGCGATGTTTTTTTTGCTGCCGATATTTGCTTTTCTTTTAAAGCTATTCTTTTTTAATAAAGGGAGGTATGCGCATCATCTTGTGTTTAGCTTTTACTATTTTTCATTTCTATTCGTGGTATTTAGTATCATTTTTGGTATCAATAGATTTTGGGAAATACCAGATGGGATAGATTGGCTTATAGCGCTATCTACATTCTTTTATTTATTAATAGCAATCATTAAATTTTATAAGCAAAACTGGTTTTTAAGCTTTATAAAAAGTGGTGTCGTAAGTTTTTTGTTTTTGCTTTTTGTTTTACCGTTGTCCTTTACGATTTTAGGGTTTATTTCGTTTTTGTTTTATTAGACTATAACTTTCCTTGAAGATATTTCCCAGTAACAGAGTTTTTATCAGAAGCTATTTGTTCTGGCGTGCCAGATGCTACAAGGTTACCACCTTGTTTTCCGCCTTCTGGACCTAAATCAATGATATAATCTGCACATTTAATTAAATCAACATTATGCTCAATAACAATAATAGAATGTCCTTTAGCAATAAGAGCGTTAAAAGACTTTAGTAGTTTTTGTATGTCATGAAAATGCAAACCAGTTGTTGGTTCATCAAAAATAAAAAGCGCATTGTCCCTTTTACTGCCTTTACCTAAGAATGTAGCGAGCTTAATACGTTGCGCTTCACCACCAGAAAGGGTAGAAGAGGACTGCCCTAAAGTAACATAGCCTAAGCCCACATCTTGTAAAGGTTGTAATTTATTCTGAATTTTAGTTTGTTTATGCGTTGAAAAGAATTCAATGGCATTATCAATGGTCATATTAAGAATATCATCAATAGATTTACCTTCAAAAGTAACTTCTAAGACTTCTTTTTTAAATCGTTTTCCACCACAGGTATCGCAGGTTAAATGAACATCTGCCATAAATTGCATCTCAATAGTCACTTCTCCTTCGCCTTTACAGGTTTCGCAACGTCCACCATCTACATTAAAACTAAAGTGTTTTGCAGCATAGTTTCTAATCTTACTAAGCTTTTGAGAAGAGAATAGTGCTCTAATGTCATCATAAGCTTTTACATAAGTGACTGGATTAGAACGCGAAGAACGACCAATAGGGTTTTGATCTACAAACTCTACATGTTGCACATTGCTAAAATTACCTTTCATTTCTGTAAACTGACCTGCTTTATCACTAAAACCGGTTAGTTTCTTTTGAATTGAAGGAAACAAAATCTTTTTAACTAATGTACTTTTACCACTACCAGAAACACCTGTAATAACAGTTAACATTTCTAGAGGGAAAGTTACATCAATATTTTTTAAGTTGTTTTCGCGAGCTCCTATAATATCGATATGGTATTTTGAAGTTCTTCGTTTTTCAGGTACTTTAATCTCTAGCTGGCCATTAAGGTATTTTGCTGTTAACGTATCGGAAACTAAAATATTTTTAAATCCACCTGTAGCAACAACATTACCTCCAAAAGTACCAGCTTCAGGGCCAATATCTATAATTTCGTCTGCAGCTCGCATTATATCTTCATCGTGCTCTACAACAATAACTGTGTTGCCTAAATCGCGTAAAGATTTTAAAACATTAATTAAACGCTCAGTATCCTTAGGATGTAAACCAATACTTGGTTCGTCTAAAATGTACATAGAGCCTACAAGGCTACTTCCTAAAGATGTTGCTAAGTTTATGCGTTGACTTTCACCGCCAGACAAGGTATTTGAACGTCTGTTTAAGGTTAAATAATTCAACCCAACATTAGATAGAAATTCTAAACGTGTGTTAATTTCGGTCAATAAACGCTTAGCTATTTTAACATCATATGGGTTTAATTCTAATTTTTCAAAAAAAACAGTAAGTTCATTTAGAGGTAGATCTACCAAATCTAATATTGTAGAACCATTAATTTTAACATAGCTAGCTTCTTCTCGTAATCGTTTTCCTTGGCAAACACTACATTTAGTTTTACCACGATAGCGAGATAGCATTACGCGATTCTGAATTTTATAGGCTTTAGATTCTAGCTCATTAAAGAAACTGTTTAAACCTTCAAAGTATTCATTTCCTTTCCATATTAAGGTTTTATGTTCGTCACTTAACTGAAAAAAGGGTTTGTGTATGGGAAAGTCGAATTTATGAGAATTATTAACCAATTGATCTCTATACCAACTCATGCTTTCACCTCGCCAAGGAAAAATTGCATTTTCATATATAGAAAGTGCTGTGTTTGGAATAACTAAATCTTCGTCTATGCCTATGACATCTCCATAGCCTTCACATTTAGGGCAAGCACCATAAGGGTTATTAAAACTAAATAAGTGCGAATTAGGTTCTAAAAAAGTTAAGCCATCTAATTCAAACTTATTGTTAAAAAGAGTTTGTTTACTATCTGAAAGTGATTCTATAATACAAGAACCAACTCCTTCAAAGAAAGCAGTTTCTATGGCATCAGCTAATCGGTTAAGAAAATCTTCATCGTCTTTATAAATAATTCTATCTACAACCAAGAACAATCCTTTATCTGATGTAATGTTTTGCTTTATGACATCATCAATCCTTAAAACTTCATTGTTGTGCTTAACTCTAGCATAGCCTTGCTGCAAAAGCGTTTGAAGCTTATTTTCTAGAGTTCTTCCTTCTTCAAGCGAAATTGGAGATAACAGCAAGAGCTTTGAGCCTTCATCAAATTTTGAGATATGTTCTATTACATCTGTGACTGTGTGTTTTTTCACTTCTTCACCAGAAATAGGTGAGTAGGTTTTACCAATTCTAGCAAATAGTAATTTTAAATAATCATAAATCTCTGTTGTTGTACCAACTGTAGAACGAGGATTGGTAGAATTTACCTTTTGTTCAATAGCAATTGCTGGTGCAATACCTTTTATATAATCTACTTTAGGCTTGTTAAGCCTTCCTAAGAATTGACGTGCATAACTCGATAGACTTTCTACATAACGTCTTTGACCTTCTGCATATAGCGTATCAAAGGCTAGACTCGATTTTCCTGAGCCAGATAATCCTGTAATAACTACTAATTTATTCCTAGGAATTATAACATCTATATTTTTGAGGTTATGCAATTTTGCGCCTTTAATAATGATGTTTTCTTTAGGATTTACGTCTAAAATAGTAGTATTCATAAGATTGTTGCAGATATAATTTTGCAAAGATACCTAAAGTATTTAAGCTTATAAAATGCATTAATAACAGATAAAATGTTAAAATTTGGTCATTATTTTTGTTTTTTCGGAATGAATGTTGTTATATTTACCACATATTCATTCAAAAAACTCTGCTTATAGCATAATATTACTTTATAAAACTTTAACCCCTTGCTAAGAAGTTCGCTTCTTACTAATAAGAGTAATATTATGAAATCAGAACTTATCCAAGACTCAGAGTTAGTCAGCAATTACATTAGAGGAGATGAAAGTGCATTATCAGTTTTAATAGAAAGGCACAAACAAAAGATTTATAGCTTTATCTATTCTAAAGTTTATGATAGAGATGTAACGGAAGATGTTTTTCAAGATACCTTTATTAAAGTTATTAGAACATTAAAACGAGGAAAATATAACGAAGAAGGTAAGTTTTTACCTTGGGTAATGCGTATAGCACATAACTTAGTTATTGATTATTTTAGAAAAAATAGTCGTATGCCTAAGTTTGATAATGCAGGTGAGTTTAGTATTTTTTCTGTTTTAAGCGATTCTAGTTTAAATGCTGAGAAAAGCATGATTAAAACTCAGGTAGAATCTGATGTAAGACGTGTTATAGAAGAACTTCCAGAAGACCAAAAGCAAGTCTTATTGATGCGTATGTATCAGGATATGAGTTTTAAAGAAATCTCTGAGCGAACAGGAGTTAGTATCAATACTGCATTAGGAAGAATGCGTTATGCGCTTATTAATATGCGCAAGGTGATAGAGCAGAATAATATTATTTTAACAAATTGATGCAATAAAAGATTATGTAAGTACGTTATTGTCATACTATCAACTATAAATTATAAATATGGCAAATATTTACTCTAGCGCTTCCCCAAAAAATAATAACCTAAAACCAAAAGATGAAACAATACGTTTTCTTTTGAATTACTCAAAGGCTTTAAGTGTTATAAATTATAATAAATTGAAGTTTGAAGCACTTCAGAATTAAATTAAATAAGAGATCCTGATTGAAAAATCAGGATTTTTTTGTTTAATATGTTGGACTATGCAAATATTCATTATGTAATAGTCTTAGGTAATCTAATATTGCTTTGCGGTTTGGGTATTTAGATTTTAAACAATTTTTGTTTTCTTCATCGTATACTGTTATTGCAATATACCAATGTCCATTACGTTTTACATAGCCTTCATCAAACAAAGGATCCATACCTTTTACTTTAAGTGTAGCATCAACGGCTAGACCTAATAAATTAAATTTTTTATCTGGTATTTCGGCCTCATAGTAGGTGAAATAATAGGTTTTATTATTAATGGTTATTGGAACATCAAAACCAACGTCTATATCATTTAGTTTAAACTTAGTATTTATAAAATGATAGAATTCATCTGCATTTTTTGGATCTTCAAAAATAAAAGCTTTTTCCTTAGGGAATTTGCGTTGAAACTTTTTTGCAGTAGATATTTTATGAGTTGTAATTTTGGGAGCTTTTCTTATGGTAATACAAGATGATAAGCTTATAAAGAGCAACCCAAATAATAATCTTTTCATTGATGGATAGTTTTTGAAAAAGTATCAACAACTATACCAATAACTTATTATTTCTTCTTTTTATAATATTCGTCTAAAACAGATTTTCTACCAATAGTTTTGGTAATGATATCCTTGTCTAAATCCCAACCTCTAGCTGGTGAATATTCTCTACCGTACCAAATAATTTGAAGGTGTAAATCATTCCATAGTTCTTTAGGAAAAAGACGTTTAGCATCTTTTTCTGTTTGAGTAACATTTTTTCCGTTTGTTAAATTCCAACGATACATTAAGCGATGTATATGTGTATCTACTGGGAAAGCTGGTATTCCAAAAGCTTGCGATAATACTACAGCAGCTGTTTTGTGTCCAACAGCAGGTAAGGCTTCTAGTTCCTCATAGGTTTGTGGCACTTTACCATTGTGCTGATCAATAAGTATATGAGATAATCCATGAATGCCTTTACTTTTCATAGGTGATAAACCAACAGGCTTAATAATTTCTCTAATTTCTTCGATGCTAAGCTTTATCATATCATAAGGGTTGTCTGCGCGTTCAAAGAGGAGTGGAGTGATTTGATTAACGCGAACATCAGTACTTTGTGCAGACATTAAAACTGCAATAAGCAGTGTATAAGGGTCTTTATGATCTAATGGAATTGGAATTTCTGGATATAATTCACTTAAAGTATTTATAACAAACGCTACCTTTTCTTGCTTGGTCATTTCATGTATTTTTGTAAAAACAAATTTAAGCATTATGACGCATTTAAAAGTAGGTGATAAGGCACCTAATTTTTCAGCAAAAGATGAACAAGGAAATACAATTTCATTATCAGATTATCACGGAAAGAAACTAGTAGTTTTTTTCTATCCTAAAGCAAGTACACCAGGTTGCACAGTAGAAGCTTGTAACTTAAATGATAATTTTGAGCGATTTAAAGCTCAAGGTTATGAAATTTTGGGGGTGAGTGCAGATAGTGCAAAGCGACAATTAAATTTTAAGAATAAATATGGGTTTCAATATCCACTTTTAGCAGATGAAGATAAATCAGTAATAGAAGCTTTTGGTGTTTGGGGACCTAAAAAATTTATGGGTCGTGTGTATGATGGTATTCATAGAACGACATTTGTAATTGATGAAAATGGTATTATAAAAGATGTAATTATTAAAGTTAAGACTAAAGCACATACTGAGCAGATATTAGGCGAGTAAAAAAAAGACCTTTCATAACTGAAAGGTCTTTTTTGTATTTGATGTTATAATTCGTTATTTATGAATTACTTCTTCAGATTCGCAACCAAACAAACTCTTTTCTTTTATTAATTTGGCAACACCTTTAGGCAGCATACGTTCCCAACCATCTTCATTATTAGCAATCATTTTTAATACAGTTCTAGAGAAAACCGAAAGGTTAGAAGTATCAAAATCAGTAATATCAACTACTTTTCCGTTGTATTTAAAGAACTTGTAAAGTTCTTTCATACGTGGGTGAACTTTAAGATTCTCGCTGGTAGTTACGCTTCCATCTTCTTTTTGCATAGGGTATAGGTAGACACGTAAATCTTTGTAGAATAACTTTCCGAAGGCTTCAAGAATACCACCACTTAAATGGCGATAATATTTTTCATCAAAAATATCTACAAGATTATTTACACCCATGGCAAGACCCATTCTATTTTTGGTGTATTGAGAGAAATACTCAACTAATTTATAATATTCCTGGAAATTAGAAATCAGTACAGTTTGCCCTAATGAACACAGTAACTTAGCTCTATCCATAAAGTCTTGCTCATCAATTTCTCCTTCAGCACGTAAATTAGATAAGGTAATTTCAAAGATTACCTGAGTTTTGTCTTTATTTACTTTATTTTCTTTAATAAACATCTCGTATGATTTCTCATACATATCCATGTTTACTTTAGTAACAGGTCTAAAACTACCTCTTAATGTTAAAATATTCTTTTTATAAAGTACAGCAGCAGGCAAAACATTATTACCATCTGGTGCAAACATTACGGCATCAGTCATACCGTTTTTAACCAGTTGTAAACTCATTAAACGGTTATCTACATCTTTAAAAACTGGACCAGAAAAATTAATAGTATCAATTTCTAACTGATCTTTATCTAAATGATCGTATAAATAACGTAATAATTTACGTGGTTGATTGTATTTGTAAAACGCACCATATACAAGATTTGTTCCTAATTTCCCTAGGGTTTCTTGCTGTAAACGTGCATCATTCTCTTTAAAACGAATATGAAGAACAATCTCATTGTATTCACCTTCAGGTTCAACTTGAAATTTGATACCAACCCAACCATGTCCTTTGTATTTCTTTGCAAAATCTATAGTAGCCACAGTATTTGCATAAGAAAAGAAAATCTTATTAGGATTATCGGTTCTTGGAATACGCTCTTCCATTAGATTAACCTCGTGATTTAGCATTTTTCGAAGTCTAGCTTCTGTCACATAACGCTTATCATCTTCAATACCATAAATAGCATCACTAAAAAGTTTATCGTACGCAGACATTGCTTTTGCGATGGTTCCTGAAGCACCTCCAGCTCTAAAGAAATGACGTACAGTTTCTTGTCCTGCGCCAATCTCTGCAAATGTACCGTAAATGTCTTTGTTGAGGTTTATACGTAAGGCCTTGTCTTTAAGTGAAGGGATATTTTCAATTTCAAAGTCGCCTTTATACGTTATTTCTTCCATCTATATAGGGATTGTATCGTTTTTGCAAAGGTATTAATTTAGTGTTGCAAACAAAAAAATAAGCTTATTTTTGTTTTAAACTTAGTACCATTTGAAAATAACATTTTTAGGGACAGGAACATCTCAAGGAATACCAATTATTGGCAGTGATCATCCTGTTTGTTTGAGTCAAAACCCAAAGGACAAACGATTACGTGTTTCTGTTTTAGTAGAATGGGATGCGTATACTTATGTTATTGATTGTGGTCCTGATTTTAGGCAACAGATGCTTAATGCTAAGGTTTCTAAAATAGATGGTATTCTCTTTACGCATGAGCATGCAGACCATACCATGGGCTTAGATGATATTAGGCCTTTCTTCTTTAGACAGGGAGATATAGATTTATATGCGCATAAACGTGTATTCAAAGCCTTAGAAAAGCGCTTTGATTATATCTTTACTTCTAAAGTAAAATATCCTGGTGTACCTAGTGTTACAAAGCATGTTGTTAATAATAAGTCATTTAGCTTAGGTAGTCTAAAAGTTGTACCCATAGATGGGCTTCACTATAAATTACAAGTGTATGGCTATAGGTTTAAAGACTTTGCTTATCTCACAGATATGAAAACTATTGCAGATACTGAGGTAGATAAGCTTCAAAACCTCGAAGTATTAGTGGTTAACGCTCTTAGAGAAGAACCACACATGTCGCACTTTAATCTAGAGGAAGCATTGGCTTTTATTAAAAAAGTTAACCCAAAGCGAGCCTATTTAACACATATTAGTCACCTTTTGGGTTTTCATGACGAGGTGCAACAAAAATTACCAAAAAACGTTTTTTTAGCATACGATAATTTACAAATCACTATTTAAAATATTATGAAGGCAAGAGTATTTATGTACCTATTTATTTTTTCAGCATTGTTGCTTATTTTTCAATATGTTAACTCAAAAAATGTTCTAGATAAATATGAGAAAGATATTAAAAAGTACAAAGTAGCAAATGAGGAACAAAAAAAGACAATT
>NZ_JAOARH010000047.1 GCF_025210595.1 Winogradskyella sp. | reverse complement strand
TGAAACTGAATTTGCGCATTATTGCGATACAAAATATTGTATTGGTACAGGTAACGGTCTAGATGCTTTAACCTTAATTTTTAAAGGCTATATAGAATTAGGTAAGCTTAAAAAAGAGGACAAAGTTATTGTGCCTGCAAATACATATATAGCCAGTGTTTTATCGGTTTTACATGCAGGTTTAGAGCCGGTGTTGGTGGAGCCTAATCCAAAAACCTATAATCTTTCTATAGATAATCTTTATGCTAAATTAACAGAAGATGTTAAAGCAATTTTAATGGTGCATTTGTATGGGCAGTTATCACAAGCAGAAGCACTAAAAGCTTTTACAGCTAAGCATAATTTATTATTAATTGAAGATGCTGCACAAGCGCATGGAGCTGTAACAAATTCCCAATTCCAAGAACTAAATCCCAACAGCCAACAGCTAAAAGCAGGAAATTTAGGTGATGCAGCAGCTTTTAGTTTTTATCCTAGTAAAAACTTGGGAGCTCTTGGTGATGGAGGTGCTATCACAACTAAGGATAAAGCACTTTTTGAAGTAGTTTCATTAATGAGAAACTATGGTAGTAAAGTAAAATATGAAAATGAAATTATAGGTTATAATAGTCGGTTAGATGATATGCAAGCGGCTTTTTTAAGTATAAAGCTAAAACATTTAGACTCAGATAATGCAAAAAGGCGAAATATTGCTAAGCGCTATTTAAATGAGGTGAAAAACCCTAAATTGAGTTTACCTTTTTACGATGGTTCACAGAATCATGTTTTTCATGCTTTTGTAATAGAAGTAGACGATAGGGCTAACTTTACAGCTTATTTAGATAACCATAAAATAGGATGGTTAATTCATTATCCAATTCCTCCACATAAACAAAAAGCACTTCAAGAATTTTCTTATTTAAAATTACCTATAACCGAACAAATTCATAAAAGAATTATAAGTTTGCCAATCAGTCCAGTAATGACGGAAAATGAAACGCAAACCGTTATTGATGTCTTAAATGCTTATTAATTGAAAAAGTTTTTTCACTACATAAATACTGAGGTTTTAATAAAAGCCGCTAATCTTAATACAGCTAATATTAGTATTAAAATCATAGCCGGAATTTTAATATCTAAATTTATAGCCCTGTTTATTGGGCCAGAAGGTATGGCGCTCATTGGTAATTTGAGAAACTTTTTTAGTGCAATTCAATCATTATCAATATTAGGTCTTTATGATGGTGCCGTTAAATTCATTGGTAAATGTAAAAATGATATTAAGGTACTTACTGCTACGTTATCAACTATATTTTATTTTGGATTTTTCTCTACAGTGCTTTTAGCATTTTTGTGCTATTATAATGCAGAGTATATTAATAATTTTATTTTTTTAAATAACAATTACACGTATGTTATAAAGACTTTGGCTATAGTCTTACCATTCTACTCGCTAAATATGTTTGCGTTTTCAATAATGAATGGTTTTTCTAAGTACAAGATTCTGTTAATAATAAACATAACAGGGCAAATTTTAGGATTACTTATAACGTTGCTTTTAATTAAGCAAGAAAATATAGACGGGGCATTAATCGCAGTAGTAATTACACCAGCTCTTAATCTTTTAATTACAATAGTTGGTATTGCTTTTAGAAAAAACCTAATGTCTTATATAAAAATTACAGATGTTAGTAATGCTATTTTAAGAAATTTATGCCCTTTTATGATTATGGCTTTGGTGTCTTCAATAGCTTTGCCTGTTGTTTATATCATTATTAGAAATTATATTATTACAGAAATAGGAATTAAGGAAGCTGGTTATTGGACAGCCGTAACCCGAGTTTCAGACTATTATTTAATGTTTATTAACTCATTAATGGCATTGTATTTTTTACCAAAATTTGCTGAGTTAACCTCTAAAACAGAATTTAGAAAAGAGGTGTTTGGTTTTTATAAGACCGTACTTCCTTTGTTTGCTGCCATTTTAGGAGTTATTTATTTAAGTAGAAGTATATTGGTTAATTTGTTGTTTACTGAAGAATTTAGACCTGTAGAAGACTTAATGGGGTATCAGATCTTGGGTGATCTTATTCGTGTAATGTCTATGGTTATTGCTTATAAGTTTTTGGCAAAGAAGATGTTTGCGCATTTTATTATTATTGAAGCCTTTTTGTTTGTTATTATGTATTTCTCTAGTATTTATCTTATAGATGCATTTGGGTTAAAAGGTGCTGTAATGGGATATTGTTTAAGCTATTTTATGCATTTTGCGATAGTTTTACTCATTTTTGGCAGCTCATTGTTTGGAGTAATAAGTGTGGATGATGTAGATGAATTTTAAAGACAACAACTGTGAAGATTCCTAAATTTATTAGAGAAAATATTGTTCTTAAAATTACGTCTCTTAATGCTGTAGTAATTACGATTAGACTTGTTATTTCTGGGTTTGTTCAATGGTTGTTAGCATCAACATTAGGTGAAGTAGGTATTGCACGTATAGGGCAGATTAGAAATATAATGGGAATGTTAACCAGTATTTCTTCTTTAGGAATATTTAACGGTATTGTAAAATATGTTGCTGAGCATAAGGGAAATAAGCCAGAGTTAAATAAATTATTTTCTACAGCTACAGTCTTTATAATTGTTGGCTCCTTAATATCTGGAATCGTACTTTTCTTTGGAGCAGATTTTTTTTCAAGACTCATTTTTAAGTCAGATGAGTTTGGCTATGTTCTTAGAATCATTTCATTCATCATACCTTTTATAGCTTTAAACAGGTCTGTAAATGGTATTGTAAATGGTTTGTCTGAGTATAAGAATTATGCTAAGATAGAATTGCTAAGTTATGTTTTGTCAATTTCAGTATTTGTATTAGCTATATATAATGCTAATCTAAAAGCAGCAATGTTAGCCATCGCTATTGCGCCAATTATTCAGCTAATTGTAATAATTGTTGTCTTTGGTAAAGTAGTAAAACGCTATGTTAGCTATAAAAGCTTGAGCTTTGGTTTAGATTATAAAAACAGTTTATTGGCATTTACGTTAATGTCTTTTATTTCCACTTTTTTGTTAAATTATATAGAGTTAAATATTATTGGTCTTGTAGAGCATAAGATTAGTGTTAATGAAGCAGGTTATTGGACAGCCGTTAGTTTTATTTCAAAAAATTATATGGTATTTGCTTCTGGGTTATTTACACTTTATGTTATTCCTAGATTTGCTAACATTCATACTAAGGAAGCATTTAAGCAAGAAGTTTTTAAGATTTATAAAACCATACTACCAATTTTTGGTTTAGGAATGCTATTGGTTTATCTTTTACGTAATGTTATTATAGATATTATTTACCCAGATTTTAAAGGGATGGAACCTCTATTTAAGTGGCAGTTGTGGGGTGATTTTGTGCGTCTATGCGCTTTGGTAATAGCACATCAGTTTTTAGCCAAAAAAATGGTTAAAAGCTTTGTGATTACAGAGATTATATCGCTTATCCTTTTTTATGTGCTTACCGTTGTTTTTATAAGTTATTTTAATACCGAAGGAGTTGTGATTGCTCACCTTGTGAGATATATTATATATTTTGTAATTATAATATTTGTTATAGGTATGGGTTTTAAAAACAGTTCAGAAAAAGGAATATAAATCTTATTTTTTATTATTAGTCCAAGTGTTTAAATACTTTTCAGCAGAGCTAATATAATGATGGTGTTTTTCTATAAACTGTCTCGCGTTTTTAGAAATTTCGATGATTTTATTAGGGTTGGTTATTAACCATTCAAGCTTTTTTGCAATTGCTTTAGCGTCTGGCAATGCATTTATAGCAATTGTGTCTTCTTCTAAATTATAGTGCTCTAACCACTCTTGTTCAGCGCCTGTAAAAACAACTTTTCCTTTTGCCATAGCCTCTAGGGCATTATAACCTTGATCATAAGCATAGATTTGATCTAATAAAATGTGAGCTTCATCATAAGCTTTAATATAGTCGCTATAGGGTAAGCTCCTTACAGTTGTAATTATAATGCTTTTGGAGTGTGTTTTTTTTACTATTGCCAGAGCTTCTTCAAAAATATCATTGCCTTTTTTGTAATAATTATGAGAGTTTATACCATGAAAAATAACAATCTTACCTTTTATTTCTGGCTTTTTATAATGCAATATTTCTGTGTTTATTGGATTTGGAATTAAGCCTAAATATTTTGGATGATTCTTTAAAGGTAAATGGTAATCTATATCTGAAGCAATTACTCCTTCAATGTTTTTGTAAATATGCTTATGAAGTGTTTTGAATTCAGGTGTTATATATTGTAAACCATAAGCACTTATAGAATTTTTATCTTTTCCATTTTTATAAGGAGTTAAAATGGAGTATCTAAATTTTTCTTCCTTAGCATAAGAAACACTTATGTAATCTGTACCACAAGATAACAAGTACGTGGTTTTGTTCCAGGATGTTATTAAATCAAAAATATCTTTTTCTATCTTGGAGGTACAACCAAATGGAGCTTCATTTATGAATTGTACTATATCATAGTTACTAAGTTGAGAACATAATTTTAAAATTTGACTTTTTACATTTTTAGATTCTAAATCGTAATCGAATAATCGGTATAAAAGATTTTTTACTTTTTGTTTAAAACCTTTTTGATATTTTTTACTAATAAGTAAATCAACGCTGTATTTTTTAAAACCATCAAATGGTGCTACAATAGTAACATTGTGATCTAGTTTCTCTAAGCCTTCTTTTAAGGAATTATGTAGTCGGCTATATTCGCCTACGAGTAATATGTTCATTTATATAGTTACATTTGCTTTTCAAATATACTTTTTAATGATTAAACCTAATGCTAAAAAAATCTGTATCGTAGTGTCTTCACTTGGTGGTGGTGGTGCAGAACGTTCTTCAGCTTTGTTGTCTGAAATGTTATTTGATTTGGGTTATAATGTTCATATTGTTTCGGTATTAGATCAAATAGATTATCCTTATAAAGGAAAGTTGCTCAATTTAGGAAAGTTCAAAGCTCAAAATGATTATGTTTTAGGAAGATTACAAAGATTAAAAGTTTTTAAAAATTATCTTAATAAACATAAGTTTGATTATATTATTGATGCAAGAACAAGAGTGCAATTTTATAGGGAATTTATAATAACAAAATTGATATATAGATTATTTTCAGTTGTTTATGTAATTCATAATTGTAATTCTAAAAAAGCTTTTACACCTTATAAATGGTTAAATAAAATATTATATAGAAAAGCAACAATGGTTGCTGTCTCTAAAGAAGCTGAAACATATTTTAGGGAAATTTATCAATTAGAGGATATAAAAACTATCTATAATGGTTTTGATTTTGAAAACATCAATAATTGTGCTAATGAAGAAGTGAGCAACAGTATTAATAATTATATTATCTACTATGGAAGGTTGGATGATGAGCATAAAAATTTAAAATTGTTGCTCAATGCCTTTAAGTTGTCAAAACTTAATCAAAATAAAATAAGGCTCTTAATATTGGGCAATGGATTAGATGAAGTAATGCTAAAAGATTATGCTAGAGAGATTAATGTTATGGGAAGTGTTGTTTTTCAGGGTTTTGAAAAGAATCCTTACCCGTATGTGAAAAATAGTCTTTTTATGGTTTTAACAAGCAAATATGAAGGTTTTCCTATGGTGATTCCAGAGAGCCTCTCTTTAGGCGTTCCAGTAGTTTCTGTAGATTGTAAATCTGGCCCAAATGAAATAATTATTAATGAATATAACGGACTTTTAGTAGAAAATCATAATGTTAAAGCTTTTGCTAAAGCAATGAATAGAATGATAGAGGATAAAGAATTATACCAACATTGCAAATCTAACGCTAAATCTAGCGTAAAGCATTTGTCAAACGAGGTTATAGGTTTACAATGGCAAGCTTTATTAAAATAAAATTTTAAAAGTTAGATGAATACCTTAAATAATACCACTTTAATAGAAATACCAAAAGTACATGATGAGCGTGGCTCATTAGCTGTTGTGGAAAAAGATGTTATTCCATTTGAAATGAAACGTGTTTATTATTTATACGATGTGCCTAGTGATAGCTTCAGAGGAGGACATGCTCACAAAGAACAAGAATCTGTAATTATAGCACTTAGTGGTAGTTTTGAAGTAATTATAGATGACGGTAATGATCACAAGAGAATTATGCTTAATAAGCCAACTCAAGGATTGTATGTTCCAACCAATATTTGGCGAGAAATAGATAATTTCTCTTCTGGTGCTGTTTGTTTGGTGCTAGCATCAACAAATTATAATGAAAATGAATATGTGAGAGATTATGATTTGTTTTGTAAATTACAAAGGCGAACGGTATAATTTCTTTTTAAGGAGATAAAACTTTAAGTGTTTTAAAAAAATTAAAACATTTGTAGGTAGATATAATAATAACCTGCGCCAAGAGTTTAAGTTTTTTAGATTAATATCGTTTTTTACTTTTTTATAGTTGTTGAAGTCATGTCTCAGTTTAGCTTCCATAGCAATCATGAACCTGTTTGTATCTATAAATGCTTTTAATGAAGGGTTTTTTTTCTCCTCTTCTATATGTTTGCTTATCATTAACATTAAGTTAGGAATGTTTTTAGTCAATGACAGATGATTCTCTTCACTGTGAATCATTTTGTGAGCTGTAGAAGTTGAAGAAAATGCAACGTTATAATTATTAGCGATTCTTATCCATAAGTCTGTATCTTCTCCCCATCCTAAATTTTCATCAAATTGAAAATCGTTGTTAATAATACTCTTGGGTATAGCAACTGAAGATGTCCAAAGGATATTATCAGAGAGGCTAGTCATAAAATAGTCTTCAACAATACCAAAAAAAGGATGGTCAACATTGTTAAATTTAGGCTTTGTTATGTAATTGTTGAAAAAATGTTTTTCGTAAGCTGTTGCATATATACCACAATCAGGATAGTTTTCTATTAAAGTTTTTAATTCTAACAGATGGTTTTCTAACCAAATATCATCACCATCACATAGGGCTATATGATTACAATTAGCTTTGTTTAATCCATAATTTCTTGCCTTAGAAACACCTTGATTTTTTGTAGTGTAAATAGAAATTCTATCATCTTTTATAGTTTGTAAAATTTCAAGACTGTTATCAGTACTACCATCATCAATAATTATTAATTCGAAATCTCTAAAAGATTGATTTAGAATACTTTTTATGGTTTTTTTAACAAAATGGGCCTTGTTGTAAACACTTACTACAACTGAAAAAAATGGAGTCATTCTCTTTTAAGACTTAAAGAACAAAGGTAGCCTAATTTATAAAACTGAAGTAGTTTAACATTTGGATTGTTACTTAATAATTGATTTTTAATTGACTTTTTAAACCATTTAAAAATCGTATTGATGATTTTCAATAATTTCAACGTTTTAATCAATCTGTATACTTTTAAAAGGCTATTATCTGAAGTGCTAACTTTTTTTTCAGATAACAATTTATAATTGGTTTTTACAGCTCTTTCTACCTTATCTAGAAAAATAAAGTTGTCATCGAGACCTTTGTGAATTATTGGATTGTTAATATGTAAAACTTTAGTATTGCTATCTTTCATTAGAGCACCTAAAAAGATGTCATAACCATAGTCATCAGCATTTATTTTAGAAACTAATTTTAAGAATATGTTTTTCTTTATTATAAAGTTTACCGAAACAATAAATTTATATGGGTTTTTATTTCTGGTTTTTGATTCAATTTCCTCGTAGGTTTTCCCATACTTCCATCGTAATATTTTAGAAGCCCTTGGTTTTTTTAAATCATAAGAACAACCACCATATATGGCATCTAATCTATTGTTAAAATAGGTTGAATAATTTTCAATAAAATGATTATCTATAATTTCTATATCAGCATCTAAAAAAAGTAACCAATCGTATTTGGATTTTTTGGCTAAAATATGACGAGATGTTATACTTCCTTTGTTGTTTTTTGAAATATGATGAGTGGCAAATCTTACATTATTGCATGCATTTCTATTCTCTTCTAAATAAAGATGAGAGCCATCTTCCCAGCATAAAATTTCATAATCAAAATCTAATTGGTTGCATATTCTATTGAGAGAAGTAATAAGCTCACTAACATTGTAATTGTATGTTGGTATAAGTATTGAAAGCATGGTTTATATCAAAAAAACCTTGTAGTTATTGTTAGCTTTTACGTTGCACCACTTCAAAAACTTTATTTTCATCACATTTTAAAGTCTTGCTTGGGTATTTTAAAAGCAAAGCATAATCGTGTGTGGCCATTAAAATGGTATTGCCGTTTTTGTTAATATCTTGTAGTACTTCCATAACCTCAATACTGGTTTGAGGGTCTAAATTTCCGGTTGGCTCATCGGCTAAAATCAATTCAGGGTCATTAAGTAAAGCTCTGGCTATAGCTATACGTTGTTGTTCACCACCAGAAAGCTCGTGCGGAAATTTAAAGCCTTTGGTTTTCATGGCAACTTTATCTAAGACCTTTTCAATACGTTCCTTTATTTTGTCTTTATCTTTCCAGCCAGTAGCTTTTAGAACAAATTCTAAATTACCATTGATGGTACGATCTGGTAATAACTTAAAATCCTGAAAAACAATACCCAATTTTCTGCGTAAAAAAGGAATGTCTTTTTCTTTCATGGTTCTTAAGTTAAAATCCACAACATGACCATCGCCTTCATTTAATTCTAAATCGCCATAAAGGGTTTTCATAAAACTACTTTTACCACTTCCTGTTTTTCCGATAAGGTAAACAAAGTCGCCTTTTTGCATTTCAAAATTAACGTTAGATAGTACCATGTTACCTCCTTGATAAATTGTAGCATCTTTGAGTTGTAAAATAGTTTCGGACATATTGTAATTAAAATTTAGGTAACTGTAAATGTATGGCGGAAAATTCCAAAACCCAAACCTATGCCTTGAATTTAAATTTTAATAAGCCCGTTTATAATTAACGTAAAATTATATCGTTATAACATTTGTATTCAAGTATATTTGAAAGTGATTGGAATACATCAATAATTATGAATCAAAAAACGACACTGATGTTACTTTTTAAAAGACAATTAATTATCGTTTATCTTGCCTTTTCCTTTTTGGGTTTTGCGCAAAAGTCTGCAGTTTATACTAGCGGTTTAAAAGATTATCAAAAAGCATTAGCATTATATAATAATAAGCAATATAAAGCAGCACAATCTTTATTTGATGACATTAAATACAATACCAAAGACGAGGTGTTAAAGTCAGATTGTTCCTATTATATAGCCAATTGTGCAGTGCGATTAAACCAGAGAAACGCAGATGATTTAATTACTGAGTTTGTTGAAGAATACCCAACAAGTACCAAACGAAATACCGCGTTTTTAGATGTTGCTGATTATTATTTTGAGAATTCTAAATATGCCTATGCACGCAAATGGTACCAGAAGGTTGAAGAAGGAAGTATATCACGTTCTGAGCGCGACCGTTTTAATTTTAATTATGGTTATACACTATACTCAACAAAGAGTAAAAAAGAAGCTACAAAGTATTTAAACAGAGTAGTGAATTCTAAAGAATACGGTTCTCAAGCCAAATATTATATTGGTTATATGGCTTATGAAGGAGACGATTATGATACGGCAAATGAATACTTTGATCAAGTAAGTGATAACGAAAAATATAAAGAGAAACTGTCTTATTATCAGGCAGATTTAAATTTTAAATTAGGAAAGTTTGAAAAAGCTATTGAGTTGGCTTTAGAGCAGTTGCCAAATAGTAGAGGTGATGAAAAATCTGAACTTTCAAAAATTATTGGAGAAAGCTATTTTAATCTCGAAAAGTACACTGAAGCTATTCCTTACCTTCAAGACTATAAAGGTAAAAAAGGCAAATGGAATAATACCGACTACTATCAATTAGGCTATGCTTATTACAAGCAAAACGACTTTGAAAAAGCAATATCTGAATTCAATAAAATTATAGATGGTAATAATTCAGTGGCCCAAAACGCATACTACCATTTAGGTGAAAGTTATATCAATCTAGATAAAAAACAAGAAGCCTTAAATGCCTTTAGAAATGCCTCAGAAATGGATTACGACCTTAAAATCCAGGAAGATGCTTGGTTAAATTATGCAAAGATTAGTTATGAGATTGGTAATCCGTATCAGTCCGTGCCACAGGTTTTAGCAGGTTACTTAGATAAATATCCAGAGACAAGTTATAGAGAAGAAATAGAAACACTGTTGATTGATTCTTACATTACTTCAAAAAACTATAAAGAAGCACTTGTGCTTTTAAAAGGAAAAAACAGTTTTGAAAACAAAGTAGCTTATCAAAAAGTAGCCTTTTTTAGAGGAATAGAACTATATAACGAAACTAAGTATAGTGAAGCTTTAGAGATGTTTAATAATTCACTTAAAGAACCTAGAGAGCCTGTTTTTGTGGCTAAAGCTACATTTTGGAAAGCAGAAACCGAATACAATCTTACCAATTATAATGATGCATTAATTGGCTTTAAACAGTTTAATGGTATGTCTGAAGCGTCAAGCTTAATAGAAAATAACAACCTAGATTATAATTTAGCATACACCTATTTTAAACTTAAAGATTACAGTAATGCTTCTAAATATTTTCAAAAATTCATTGATAAAAATAAGAGTGATAGACCACGTAGAAATGATGCTTATTTAAGATTGGCAGATGGTTATTTTGTATCTAGTAATTATCAAAGTGCTATAAATGCTTATGATAAAGCTATTCAAATTAATGAAATTGAAACCGATTATGCGTCATTTCAAAAAGCGATGAGTCATGGTTATTTAGGAAAATCATCTACTAAAATTTCAGAGTTAAACACATTTATAAAGGGGTATCCAAAATCTGCTTTAAGAGATGATGCTATGTATGAGTTGGCAAACTCTTATGTAAAAGCAAGCGATACAGATAAGGCCATGAAAATGTATGATCGTTTAAATTCTGAATATAAAAAGGGTGCTTTTGCATCTAAGGCATTATTACGACAAGGTTTGGTGTATTATAATGCAAATGATAATGAGCATGCACTTACTAAATTTAAAAAAGTAGCATCTGATTTTCCAAACTCTGCTGAAGCTGTGCAAGCAGTATCAACAGCGCGTTTAATCTATATTGATTTAGGACGTGTAGATGAATATGCAAATTGGGTAAAATCGTTAGACTATGTTGAGGTAACAGATGTTGAGTTAGATAATACCATGTATCTCGCAGCTGAAAAGCCGTATTTAGATAATGATACAGATAAGGCAATTCGTCAATTTAATAAGTATTTAAATCAGTTTCCGAAAGGGATACATGCTTTAAAATCACATTTCTATTTGGCACAATTGTATTACAAAAAAGACTTGTTTGAAAATGCACAACCACATTACAAATATGTTGTTGAAACTTCAAAAAGTGAATATACCGAACAAGCTACAGTTAGGTTGTGTGAGATTTATTTAAAAGATTCCGATTGGGTTCAGGCAATTCCTGTGTTAAAAACTCTAGAGACAGAAGCAGACTATCCGCAAAATGTATTATATGCCCAGTCTAATTTAATGAATGCCTATTATCAAACCGAAGATTACACTAAAGCGGAAGCCTATGCAGAAAAAGTTTTAGGTAATTCTAATTTAGATAATAAGATAAAAAGCGATGCTAAAATTATTATAGCGCGTTCTGCTATAAAAACAGGCAATGAGGCAAAAGCTAAAGATGCTTATGCAGATGTAGAGCAAATTGCAACAGGTGTTGTTGCTGCTGAAGCCTTGTTTTATAAAGGTTATTTTCAGAATAAAGCATCACAGTTTGAAGCCTCAAATACTACCATACAGCGTTTAGCAAAAGATTATAGTAGTTATAAATACTATAGTGCTAAAGGTTTGGTGGTTATGGCTAAGAATTTCTATGCTTTAGGTGATGCGTTTCAAGCAAATTATATTTTAGAAAGTGTTATTTCAAATTTCACAGAGTTTAATGATGTTGTAGAAGAAGCACAAATAGAGCTCAATAAGATTAAAACCGAAGAAGCCAAAACAAATTCATCAATTGAAACTGACAACTAAATTCCTGCGCAGGCAGGAATCTCAAAATCGGATTTCCAAAACCAATATTTTAGCCATGAAAAGCTTTAAGAATTATATATCATTTTTCATCATTACACTAATGACTATTTCCTTTGCCTCATGTGGAGATGATGATAATAACCAAGAAGAAGATGTGTTTGCTGGTTGTTGCTCGGGATTGACTGCTTTTGGTGATGATGTTGATAATTTAGATCAATCTCAAGGAGAAATAATAGTCGATAATTTATTTACACCAAATAATGATGGATTCAACGATAGATTAGCAATCGAAAATATTGAATTGTATGACAATCATACTGTAACAATTTATAATATTAACGATGATGTGATTTTTGAGAGCAATAATTATGGGAGTGATTTTGATGAGCTCTTTCCGAATGTACCCTATGACGAGTTCGGTGTTGATGGTATTCCAGATGGAACATATAAGTATAAAGTCGTAGTAGAGAGTGAAAATGTTTTTTCAAAATCTGGCTTCTTTTGTTTGTTTACAAATAATCCAGTTATAGAACAAAATTTTTCAGAATGTGATCCATTGCAACCAGATGAATTTGATCCTTTAATTACAGGTCTATAAATCAATAAAAGATTCAATCAAAACATTAAATAATGAAAATCAAATTTTTAATTTTTATAATCACCATATCAAGTAGTTTATCATTAGTTGCTCAAGAGCGCGCAAAAGATAGTTTAGACGATCAGGTAGTTAATGTGGTGACACCATACAAGCCTACAATTTCAGATGCCTTTAAAATTAAGGATACACCAAAATTGCAAGACTCTAATTTGGTAAAGAAAAAAGAAGTGAAGTATAATATTTTTTCTATTCCTGTGGCATCAACATTCACACCAGCTAAAGGTAAAGCTGCCAATGTAGATAAGGCAAAATCAGTAAAATTGTACGACAATTATGCGTCTTTAGGTTTTGGTACTTACACCACTATTTTAGGTGAGGTTTATTTAAACCATGAGTTAAGTAATACCGAAAATGTAGGAGGCTATTTCAGTCATCATTCCTCTCAAGGTGGTATTGAAGATTTGCTTTTAGATGATGATTTTTCTAACACACACCTTAATGCACATTATTCGCAAAAACTTAGAGATTTTTCTTGGAAAGTTAATGGAGGCTTTGATTTAATGACTTACAATTGGTATGGATTACCACAGAATTTCTTTGGGCAAACCGAAGCAGATGATATAGATCCAAGTCATACATTTAATAGTTTTTATTTAGGCGGAAAATTAAAATTTGACGATGCTATTATCAATGATGGTAGTGTACGTTTTAGACGATTTGGAGATAACCAAGATTCTGGTGAAAACAGATTTGTTGCCAAAGCAGGTTTTGATATTCCTGTGCAAGATGAAATTATTAAAACAGAATTTTACATCGACTATATTGGTGGAAGTTTTGATGAGAATTATTTCTCTAATGAAGCCATCAATTATGGCAATGTTACCTTTGGTTTGTCACCATCTTACCAATTAACGCAAGATGATTTAACGGTAAATTTAGGATTGCGATTAGTATATCTTAATGATACTGAATTGAGCGATAATAAGTTTTTTATCTATCCAAATATTAAAGCATCGTATCGTTTAGTAGATGAGATTTTAATAGCCTATGGTGGAATAACAGGGCAATTGCAACAAAACTCGTATTACGATTTTGCTAATGAGAATCCGTTTGTGTCACCAACATTATTTATAACACCAACAGATCAACGTTATAATGGCTTTTTAGGGTTAAAAGGAAAACTGTCTAATAATGTAAGTTATAATGTAAAAGGAAATTATTTTGCTGAAGAAAACAAAGCCCTTTTTAAAGCTAATGATGCTAGAGGAGATGCGTCTGAAAATTATCAATATGGAAATTCATTTGGAGTTGTTTATGATGATGTGACTACATTTTCTGTTGCTGGTGAGTTAAATATAGATATTAATAGAAACTTTACTTTGGGTATTAAAGGAGAATACTTTAATTACAGTATGGATGATGAATCTGAAGCTTGGAATTTACCAGATGTTACAGGTTCTATATTTATGGATGTTCAAATTTCAGAACAATGGTTTGCAGGCGCAAGTGCTGTTTATGTTGGTGAAAGAAAAGATCAGCAAGATTTAGTTGCTGTGTTAACACCACAAAATCCTAGTTCTGTAATAACTTTAGATAGTTATTTTGATGCCAACGCACATGTAGGCTATAAGATTAATGACCAACTGTCTGTATTTGCAAAGGTGAATAATATTTTAAATCAAGATTATCAACGCTATTTAAATTTCCCAGTACAAGGTTTTCAAGCATTAGCTGGTGCTACTTATCAGTTTGATTTCTAATTCCTGTGAATGCAGGAATCTTTCTATTGTCATCCTGAATTGTCACATTGAGTAAGCCTTTGCTGAGTGTAGTCGAAGTGCTATTTCAGGACTTTGTTTTATTAAGTGAAAGTTTGGCCAAATAATCAAAATGTTCGCCATCCATTACTTTTTCGCAGTTAAGACCAACGGTTTGGCATGCGGTTTTTAAAGTATCAAAATCTAGATACAACCATTTCATTGGAAGTCCTTCTTCGCCTTTATAACTGAGGTAATAATCTAGTTCACCATAATAGTGATTATTTAAATCTAACCACATACCTCCATCTTCATCGCCATACATATATTGTATATCTGAAGAGTCAATGAGGATTTGTCCATTGGGCTTTAAAAGCGATTTTAAATGGTTTAAGTATGTTGTAATGTTTTCTAATTTCTGAAAAATTCCAGTACCATTCATTAGTAAAAGAATTGTATCAAAAGCTTCTTTTTCTTCTAAAAGCGCTTTATATTCAGTATTAGTAATTCCACGTTGTTTGCAAACTTTAATAGCACCTTTAGAATTATCAATCGCTTTTACATTAAACCCTTTTTTTTGTAAGTATAGACTATGACTTCCTGCGCCACAACCGACATCAAGGACGTTTCCTTTACATAGTTGTAAAGCCTTTTTTTCAATTTGTGGCATTTCAGAATAGTCTCTAAATAAATAAGGAAGCGGTAACATATCTTTCTCAGAAATGCTAGTCCAAGTGATGATGTCTTCAGAATAATTATCATTCTGATAGTCTATTAAAGCCTTTCCAAAAATATCTCTAATCATAAATAGTTGTCAGTTCGAGTGATTTCGATTTATCGAAATTGTATCGAGAACTTTAGTTAAATTTGTTATATGCAAAACCAAATCAATAATCTGCCTAAGCTTGCCAAAGATAAGCATAAGGAAAACAAAACCTTTTTTACAAAGCTTAGAAAAAAACCACCAAAGCAATTAGATTACATTATGCAAGAGTTGCATGAGGATGAGTTTGAGCGTACAGATTGTTTAGAGTGTGCTAATTGTTGTAAAACTACTGGACCTTTGTTTACAGGTAAAGATATTCAACGAATCTCAAAATTTTTCAGAATGAAGGAACAACAGTTTATTGAAACTTATTTGAGATTAGATGAGGAGAATGATTATGTACTACAATCTGTGCCTTGTACGTTTTTAGATGCAGATAATTATTGCTCAATTTACGAAGTTAGGCCAAAAGCTTGCAGAGAATTTCCGCATACAGATCGTAAAAAGTTTCAGCAAATTTCTAACTTAACACTCAAAAATGTAGCTATTTGTCCTGCAGCTTATAATATTGTAGAGGAAATGAAAAAGAGAATTAACCTGTAATACAAATGCTTCGGAATAATTTTTGATGCAATTTTGAGAAAACTAAAAATGAAAAAAGTTCTATTAAAATCCTTATTCATCTTATTTGCAGTTAACCTGACTTCTGCTCAAGCTTGGATGACCAACTTAGAAATTGCACAACGTTTGGCAGATGTGCAAAACAAAATGATATTGATGGTTTGGGAAGATACTACCCAGTATCAATATCCTGTGTTTGTAAAAGATGATAGAGGTAGAACTATTTTTATTAATAATTTATTTGAAGACGAACAAGTGAGTCCTTTAATTTGGGAGCACTTTGTGCCAGTTATTGTTTCTGAGTATAAATACGCTGATTTATTTGAAAAAATTAAAGGAAAACGAACCCAAAAGTATATAGATAAGTTCAACGATGACTCCATAAAAATTATGGACATTAATGGCAACATTCTTAATGTAGATTATTTAGTGGAAGACTTTGAGAATATTACAGAGATTATTGAACGTTATGCTCTTAATACATCCTTTATCTCGCAAGAACTCAAAGATTATAAAAAAGAAAAAACGTTTTATTCAGCTTACTTTTTGGCTTCAAAATATTTAGATACAGGATTGTATGTTAATAAGAAAACAAGATCTAATATTGTGGAGCTATCCAACATATATCTTCAAGAAGCTGTTGAATTAATTGATGAACAAGGGGATGAGGAAAAAGCTAGATTAAAACAACGTTGCCATTTGCTTAAAATTCAAGAGAATTTACTTCTTAAAAAGCCAAAGAAAGTAATTAGGTTACTGAAGAAACTAAAAAAAGAAGATATAGATGAAAGCAATACTATTTTTATAGCGTTTTTATATTACACAGCTTATATGAGTTTAGATAAGCCTGATGAAGCAGAGCTATGGAAATCTAAAATTTCTTCAGTAAATTTGAAGAAAGCCCAAAAGCTTATAAATCTTAATTCATAGTTTTTTTGGAAAGTATAGTTAATTATTTTGAAAATATTCCATCGCTACACAGAAGCCTAATTTTAATTGGCGGATTAACTTTTTTCTGGTTATTAGAAGGTGGTTTACCTTTGTTTAAATTTAAATACAACAAATGGCAACATGCATTGCCTAATTTGTTTTTCACCCTTACTACGGTAATTATTAATTTTACATTAGCTTCTTTGTTGTTCTGGTCATCAAAATGGGTAGCTGATAATAATTTTGGAGTTATTAATTGGTTGTTTTCAAACGAACAACCTTTGTGGTTATATGTTTTACTTGGTATTTTATTATTAGATTTTTTTGGTGCCTATTTAGCGCATTTTGTAGAGCATAAAGTAAAACCATTGTGGATGGTGCATTTGGTGCACCACACAGATCATAAGGTAGATACTACAACAGCAAATAGACACCATCCTATAGAGAGTATCATTAGGTTTACATTTACATTATTGGGTGTTTTTGTGGTAGGTACACCTTTTGCTTTGGTGATGTTGTATCAAGCTATGTCTTTAGTGTTTACGCAATTTACACATGCTAATATTAAAATGCCAAAAGGCTTAGATAGAGTTCTGAGTTATTTTATTATTTCACCAGATATGCATAAGATTCACCATCATTATAGATTGCCATATACAGATTCTAACTATGGTAATATTTTTAGTATTTGGGATCGTATTTTTGGCACTTATATGTATATGGATCGCGAAAATATTGTGTATGGAGTAGATGTGTTTCCTGATGAAAAAAAGAATGGCCAAATAGTTGAATTACTAAAGCAACCTTTTCAAAAATATGAGAAACCAACACTCTCAGCAGATGTTGAAAAATAGTATGCTTTTTCTTCTAATAAGTTTTTTAATGAGCTGCAATTCTAATAAACAACTTGATATACAAGGACACAGAGGCTGTAGAGGTTTATATCCTGAAAATTCTTTACCAGCATTTGAAAAAGCAATAGAATTAGGTGTTACCACCTTAGAGTTAGATATTGCTATTACTAAAGGCAAAGAAGTTGTGGTTTCTCATGAGCCTTTTATGAGTAGAACCATTTGTTTTAATCCAAAAGGTACTGTTATTACAGAAGAAATGGATATGAAGTACAATCTTTATGAAATGACTCATAAAGAAATTAAGCAATTTGATTGTGGGACAAAATTCCATCCAACCTATCCTAATCAAAAGAAAATAAAAACCTATAAACCCTTGTTGGTAGAAGTTTTTAATTTAGTAAAAGCAAAGAATCCTAAAGTTAAGCTGAATATAGAAATAAAGTCTAAGCCAAGATATTACGGTGTTTACACACCACATCCAAAGGAATATGTGAAAATTGTTTTAGATGAAATTATAGAAAATAAAATGTTCAATCAGGTAAACCTACAGTCTTTTGATTTGGTTATTCTTGAAGAAATAAAAAAACAGTCACCCAAAATGCCAGTTGCTTTGCTGGTAGATGAAGACGAAACTATTTCCGGGAAACTGGCAAAGTTGTCATACAAACCTGAAATTATAAGTCCATATTTTAAACTCTTAACGTTTGAAACGATAAAGCAATATCATGCTAAAGATTATCAAATAATTCCTTGGACAGTCAACGATGAACAAGATTTGTTTAAGATGTTGCGATGGAATGTTGATGGTATTATTACAGACTATCCAGATAGGCTTATAGAAATTCGTTCTAATTAATAGTTTGCTAACAAAAACGTCGTTCCTCTAATTTCTGCGTAGTTGATGGGTTTTTTGTCATCTCAATCAATTATCCAATTATGTTTGTTATGGATTAATTAATTACCGTTGAGCTAAACACCCTTATGTTTAACTTAAAGCTTTGCTGTAATGAAAAATTTAATCCGAATTCTCCTCATCGTTGTCCTCGTTTTTTTATTAAGTTTTTCCTTAAAAGCTCAAGAGCATTATGCAAACCTTGAAATGAATAGAAATATTCAGGCTAAAGGTTTAATACATAAATTAAACAATACCAGAGACACTTTAATTCTTAAGAGTGATAAAAAAATAAACTACCTCTATTCTATAAACAAAGATTACGGAAGAGATTTTGATGCTTATGTAGATACAACTTTCTATAAGTTACCACTTAATAAGTTGCCAAAAGGTAGACACATTTTTGTTGCTGTACAATCACCCAAACGCATTGTGTTTGTCGTTAATATATTAAAAGAAATCCCAAAACCAGAGTCAGTAAAGATTGCTTCTAAAAAAGTGGTGGCTACAGAATTAAAAAAGAGTAGCTCAATGATAAAGAATTAGCTAATTATAGATTAAATATTTAGATCTAATTTTTTTAAAGGCCTTTAAACCCTCTTTCCAACTTGCTTTTATTTCAGTTTCATTTAAGCCAGCTTCAATTTGCTGTTGTAGCTTTTCAGTGCCAGCATGTTTGGTAAAATTAGCTGTATTAAACACTTTAGATTTATCCGTTGCATTCTTGTAAGCATCAATAACATACTTTAGAGTAAAACGTCTTTTAGCTTTAATTTTAGATAAATCTGCGCCAAAGCAAACTTCATTTTTATGTTTTGGGTGTTTAGATCCAAAATTAGGAATAGGTGTGTAGTTAAACTTATAATGATTTTTATCTAAAAATGGTGCTCCATAACGTTGAAACTGAAATTCAGTGCCTCTACCAGCATTAATGTTGGTGCCTTCAAATAAGCCTAAACTAGGATATAAACTTATAGCTTGGTCATTTGGTAAATTTGGTGAAGGTCTAATAGGTAGGCTATAAGTACTGTTATGAATGTAATGTTCCATTTTAACAACTGTAATGTCGCAAGTTATGCTATTGTTAAGCCAGTTTTCACCGTTAATCATTTGTGCGTATTCACCAATGGTCATACCATGAACCAAAGGAATTGGGTGCATTCCTAAAAAACTACGATGTTCTTTTTCTAAAACAGGACCATCTATATAATTACCATTTGGGTTTGGACGATCTAAAATAAGTAGCTGTACATTATTTTCTGCACAAGCTTCCATCACATAATGTAATGTTGAAATGTAAGTGTAAAAGCGTACACCAACATCTTGAATATCAAAAACAACAATATCTAAATCTTCTAATTGTTGTTTAGTAGGTTTTTTATGTTTTCCATGAAGCGAAAAAATAGGTAAACCTGTTTTGGTATCTACACCATCTTTTACATTTTCGCCAGCATCAGCTTTGCCTCTAAAACCATGCTCAGGTGAAAATACTTTTTTAATATCAACCTTCAAGTTTAGCATTGAATCAACAATATGTGTATATCGTTTTGTTTCTTGCTTCTTGTCTCTTATTTCTAAAAATATAACGCTTGTTTGGTTTGCGACAATACCAACACGCTTTCCTTTAAGTAAGGGTAAATAAGCTTCGATTTGGTTAGCACCGACAATAATATTATTGTCATCCTGAACTTGTTTCAGAATTTCATTTACTTGCATGCTATCAATTTCTGATCGATTATTTTCTACCACAGGACAACCTCCTTTTCCTGCACAAGAAATCACTACCAAGACAAATAATAAAACTGTATTTTTGAAAACCTTAAAACTCATATTTTAGTTTTGAATTTTGAATTGTTTATAGCTAAACGCATTATTGGTAATAAAGCGTATAAAAATAGTGTTTCGGCACCAATAATTAAAATTGGTATTGCTGCGATTGCTATAGGTGTTATTGTAATGCTTGTAGCTATTTCAACAGGTTTGGGTTTGCAGCAAAAAATTAGAGATAAAGTGGTTGCATTTAGTGGTCATATAGAAATCACCAACTATGATACCAATGCCTCAGACGAATCTCAAGTGCCAATTTCTATTAATCAAGAATTTTACCCTAAATTCAATAAAGTAGAGGGTATTAAACATATTCAAGGTGTGGCTTCAAAATTTGCAGTCATTAGAACAGAAACAGATTTTGAAGGTGTTGTTGTTAAAGGTGCTGGTGGAGATTATAATTGGGAATATTTTGAAGAATTCTTAGTGCAAGGTCGTGTGCCTGATTTTTCAGGAAAGCGTAATGAGGAAGTTTTAATTTCTAATTATTTAGCCAATCGATTAGGTTTTAAACTTGGAGATAAATTTCAAACATTATTTACTGATAATGAAGCTACCCTTAATAGCCGACCAAGACAAATGGCTTTTACAATTGTTGGAATATACAATTCTGGTTTTCAGGAATTGGATGAGAAATTTTGCATTGCTGACTTAAGGCATATTCAGCGTCTCAATAAATGGGAAGCTGATCAAATAGGAAGTTTTGAGGTATATATTGATGATTTTTCTAAAATAGATGAAAAGTATAGTGAGGTGTTTCAAGAAATTCCTTCATTACTTAATGCAACACCAGTTAATAGAAAATATTATACGGTTTTTGAATGGATTAAAATCTTTGATTCTAACACCAACATAATTATAGCTATTATGATAATTGTTGCTGGTATTAATATGATTACAACATTGTTGGTGCTTATCTTAGAACGTACCAATATGATAGGGCTTTTAAAGGCGTTAGGAAGTTCAAATTGGTCAATAAGAAAAGTATTTCTTTATAATGCTTCTTATTTAATTGGCTTAGGATTACTTTGGGGAAATATTATTGGCTTAGGATTGTTGTTTGCTCAAAAATATTTTAAACTATTCCCTTTAGATCCAGACACCTATTATGTAAGTGAAGCACCAGTTTATATAAGCTTAGATTTTGTGCTGTTATTGAGCATAGGAACTTTTATTGCGTGCTTGTTTATGCTTTTAATTCCTTCTGTTATTATTTCTAAGATTTCTCCAGCAAAAGCAATTCGGTTTGATTAAGTCCTTTAAATTCAGAACTTTTCTATTATCTTTAGTTTTTTAATTAGTTCAGACTTATTATTATGGATGTAATTGAATGCAAAAATTGTGGAGAAAAATTTTATAAACAAAAAGTAGTTTGTCCTTTTTGTTCTACTGTCAATACATCTTCTTCAGGACCTCCAAAATCAATTTCTGAAGAATCAATATCTGTAAAATCAATTATTGCTGTATTAATTTTTATTGTTGCGCTAGTCAGGTTAGTAATGTTGTTTTTTTAAAGGCAGTATTAATACATAGAGTCATTTCAGTCTCATTAAGATCATAACCTATTTTTAACTTTGTTCTTTTTGCTTTTAGCTTAAATTTGCAAAGCAAAATTAAACTATGGAATACGTAGAAAATATACTAGGAACAATTGGTAATACACCATTAGTAAAAATGAATAAGTTGGTAGAAGAGCTACCATGTTTAGTACTTGCTAAATACGAAACGTTTAATCCAGGAAATTCGGTAAAGGATCGTATGGCATTACAAATGATAGAAGATGCCGAAGCTGATGGTCGTTTAAAACCAGGGGGTACTATTATAGAAGGTACTTCAGGTAATACAGGTATGGGTTTAGCTTTAGCAGCTATCATAAAAGGTTACAAATGTATTTTTGTAATGGCAGATAAACAGTCTAAAGAAAAAGTAGATATGATGCGTGCTGTTGGTGCTGAGGTTATTGTTTGCCCTACTGCTGTTGAGCCAGATGATCCAAGAAGTTATTATTCTGTATCTAAGCGATTAGGAGAAGAAACACCAAATTCTTGGTATGTAAATCAATATGATAATCCGAGTAATGCAAAAGCACATTACGAAAGCACAGGGCCAGAAATTTGGGAACAAACCGATGGAAAGATAACGCATTTTGTAGTTGGTGTTGGTACAGGTGGAACTATTTCTGGAGTAGGTAAATATTTAAAAGAACAAAACCCTAATGTAAAAGTTTGGGGAGTAGACACCTATGGTTCTGTGTTTAAAAAATATCACGAAACAGGTGTTTTTGATGAAGATGAAATTTATCCTTATGTCACCGAAGGTATAGGAGAGGATATTCTTCCAGCTAATGTAGATTTCGATATTATTGATGGTTTTACAAAAGTAACCGATAAAGATGCAGCTGTTTATACACAGAGGTTAGCTAAGGAAGAAGGCATGTTTTTAGGAAATTCAGCTGGTGCAGCAATTAAAGGTGTACTTCAGCTTAAAGAACATTTTGGTCCAGATGATGTGGTTGTGGTATTGTTTCACGATCATGGTAGCCGTTATGTCGGTAAAATGTTTAATGACGATTGGATGCGTGAGATGGGTTATATAGAGTAAATAATTTCTGCGGCTGCGTTCGCTGAAGCTTTAGCGGAGGCGCAAAGCAGAAATCTTAATCAACTTAATAGAAAATCCTGAGTTTTGCTCAGGATTTTTTATTTTAGGAGCATGCAAGAAGATTTTCTTCATTATATCTGGAAACACAAAGCGTTTTTAACCTCCTCGCTTAAAACCACAACAGGTGAGGTTGTTGTAATAAAACAGTTTGGTGCTCATAATCTTAATTCTGGTCCAGATTTTTTTAATGCGCAATTAAGTATTAATGGCCAACTTTGGGCAGGTAATGTAGAAATTCATGTAAAATCATCTGATTGGTATATTCATGGGCACGAAAAAGATAATGCCTACGACAATGTTATTTTACATGTGGTTTGGGAACACGACACAGCAATTTACAGAAAAGACAATACCGAAATACCTACATTACAACTAAAACAATATGTAGATAAAGATTTACTTTATAGTTATAAAAAATTAGTGCAATCTAAACTCTGGATAAATTGTGAATCTAATTTGTCTGAAGTTGATGATTTTGTAATAAATAATTGGTTAGAAAGATTATTTGTAGAACGCTTAGAGCGAAAGTCTAAAGATATTTCGAGATTATTACAACAGTCTAGAAACGATTGGGAAGCTGTTTTGTTTAAAATGTTATTAAAGAACTTTGGACTAAAAGTAAATGGTGAAGCGTTTTTAAGTTTAGGGAATTCAGTGGATTATTCACTGGTTAGAAAGCTTCAAAATAATGTTTTAGATCTAGAAGCTTTACTATTTGGACAAGCAGGTTTCTTGCAAGAAGATATTCAAGAGGTATATTTTTTAGATTTAAAAAAACGGTTTCAGTTTTTTAAACAAAAATTTAAGTTGAATAATCAAGGTGTTTTGCCTATTCGATTCTTTAGATTACGACCATCAAACTTTCCGACTATAAGATTATCGCAATTTGCTAATCTCTATGTAGCAGAACATCAGCTTTTTTCTAAGATAATGAGTTTAAATGCAAAAGATGATTTTTATAAGCTCTTTAATAAAGGTGTAACAACATATTGGAAAATACATTACACTTTTAATTCAACTTCTGTTAATTCAAATAAAATACTAACAAAGGCTTTTGTTGATTTGCTTATTATTAATACTATAATCCCTCTAAAGTTTAGCTATGCCAAATCACGAGGAGAAAATATTGAAGACGGATTATTTGAACTAATTAAAGAAGTAAATGTAGAAAGTAATGTTATTGTGAAAAAATATATGCAACTAAGGTCTTTAGAAAAAAATGCATTAACCTCTCAAGCACTCTTGCAATTAAAAGCATGTTATTGCGAAAAAAATAAATGTTTGCAATGTGCTATAGGTAATAGTCTAATCGTTAAAAATTGAGTAAATTGCGGTCATGAATTTATTCTATAAGTTACTACACTATTTTCAAAAAAGAGGGTATTATGTGTGTCAACGAATTGCCGATCGTTTAGGTATTAGAGCAAAAATTGTAAGAACCTCTTTTATGTATCTTACTTTTGTAACTGTTGGATTTGGTTTTGCCTTGTACTTGTTTTTGGCTTTTTGGATAAGAATTAAAGATATAATTTATACAAAACGCACATCTGTTTTCGATTTATAACATATGAATAATCCATTAATTAAACTTTTTAGGTCAAAAATTTATACAGCATTACTTCTGCTTCTTTTTGTCCTTTTTGTAGGTATAATAGGTTATAGATTTGTTTCAAACTACACATGGATTGATGCAGTTTATATGACTGTTATTACCATAACCACTGTTGGTTTTGGGGAAGTTCAGCCTTTAGATACAGAAGCAAAAATATTTACAATATTTTTAATTTTATCTAGTGTTGTTATAGTAGGATATGCCATATCTATAATTACAGAATATATATTAAGTAAAAATAATTTTGAAGATATAAAACAACGTAAGATGCAAAAGGAAATTGAAGCTATGGTTGGTCATATTATAATATGTGGCTTTGGGAGAAACGGAAAGCAAGCTGCAAAAAAATTACAAGATTATGGAAAGCCCTTTGTAATTATTGAGCGTAATAAAGAAATTATTGAGCGTTTGCAAGAAGAAGATTTGCCTTATGTCTTAGGTGATGCTAATGAAGATGAGACTTTAATTGAAGCAGGTATAGAAAGAGCCAGTACTTTAATAAGTGCACTACCTAGTGATGCAGATAATTTGTTTGTGGTGTTATCTGCAAGACAGATAAATAACTCTATGAGTATAATAAGTAGAGCTTCTCAAGAAACGTCTTATAATAAATTAAAGTTAGCAGGCGCAAACAATGTTATACTTCCAGATCGAATAGGAGGAGATCATATGGCATCTTTAGTTGTAATTCCAGATTTAGTTGAGTTTATAGATAATTTAGGAATTGTAGGAGAAAAAAATATTAACATTGAAGAGGTTAAAGTTGAGCAACTTTATGATGTTGCGCAGATTAAAACTATTAGAGAATTAGACCTTAGAAAAAAAACAGGCTGTACTGTTATTGGTTTTAAAAATGAAAATGGAGAATATATTGTTAATCCTGAGGCAGATACTAGGTTAGTGCCAAGTTCAAAAATTATTGTTTTAGGTCGCCCAGAACAAATTAAAAGACTTAATTCAGAATACAATATAGAGCAAGAAGCTTAACTGTTCTTTACTTCTTAATATTATTGGTTTACAGTTTTTTAAAGCAAAATTTCTTTTTTGATATCCAATTTTATAACCTTGATTACTTTATTTTTTTATTTATAAAATAAAGCCTAAAATGAGTATGTTATAATATAGCATTTTGAGATTAACTTGATGCGATACTTTAAAAACTCAATTTTTTTTAGCATCTTGTCAGCTATAAATAACTAAAACTAACTAATAACTACTCTTATGAAGAAATTTCTTCTATCACTTTTTGCATTAATATTACCCTTGTTAAATTTTGCTCAAGAAGCTAAGGAATTGGGCGTTGATGAAAAAATAGACCAAGCATTTGGTAATGCAACAGGTTGGTTTGTACAAGCCATTTTTTATCAAATACCAATTGGTGAAGTTGATGATAATGTAGCTATTGATTTAGTAGATATAAATAACAAGCTTTCTGTAGACGATAATGGAGATAAGACTTATGCTTCTGAAAAAGGAATCAGATATCTTTCAAAAAATGATTCTTTGTATATATCCAATATATCTTTAACAGGTGATCAGGTCGCTGAAAAAATTGAATTAATTTCAAAAGATATTCCAGTTAGTATAAATGGTGGCTCGTTATCTATTGCTAATTCCGATATAAATAATAATTCTTTATTTGAGATTAAGGTTTATGCGCCTTTTACCAAAGTTTTTTGGGTATTATTTCCTCTAATTCTTGGGGCGATATTCTTTACATTTTATTTTAAGTTTATCAATTTTAGAGGCTTTCTTACTTCAGTAAATATTGTAAGAGGTAAGTATGACGAAATAGACCATCATGAATCTTTAGAAGGTGCTGGTGATTCTACACCAGGAGGAGATGCTATTGAGACAATTGCAGTTGAGGGTCATGAAGGTGAAGTTTCGCATTTTCAAGCATTAACAGCAGCTTTATCTGCAACCGTAGGTTTAGGTAATATTGCAGGTGTTGCAATTGCAGTCTCTATTGGTGGTGCTGGCGCAACGTTTTGGATGATTGTAGCAGGTTTTCTGGGTATGGCATCAAAATTTGTTGAGTGTACTTTAGGTGTTAAGTATAGAGATATTGCTGAAGATGGAACGGTGTATGGTGGTCCAATGTATTACCTTACAAAAGGACTTAAATCTAAAGGTTATACAGGTTTAGGAAAAGTATTGGCAGCTTTATTTGCCGTATTTGTAATTGGTGGGTCATTTGGTGGAGGAAATATGTTTCAGGTTAACCAAGCGTTTCAATTAGTAGAAAATATTACAGGAGGAGAAAAATCATTTCTTCATGGATATGGATGGGCATTTGGTCTAGTAATGGCAATACTTGTAGGTATAGTAATTATTGGAGGTATTAAGAAAATTGCTAAGGTAACTGATAAGATTGTGCCTTTTATGGTAGTGATTTATGTTGCGGCTTCTTTGTTCGTCATCTTCGCAAACTTTAATATGATTGGTGATGCTTTTGGGCAAATCTTTGATGGTGCATTTAGTCCAGAAGGTGTTGCTGGTGGAGCAATCGGAGTTTTAGTGCAAGGATTTAGAAGAGCTGCATTTTCTAACGAAGCAGGAGTTGGTTCTGCATCAATTGCGCATTCTGCAGTAAAAACAAAATATGCTGCTAGTGAAGGTATGGTGGCGTTGTTAGAGCCATTTATAGATACAGTTGTAGTATGTACAATGACAGCTTTAGTTTTAATTATTACAGGAAATGTTACTGCTGCAAATGCTGGGTTAAACGATGCGCAAGCAATTTTATTAACGTCTGGTGCTTTTGAATCTGCAATTTCTTGGTTCCCTTATGTGTTAACCATTGCAGTGGTATTATTTGCGTTTAGTACAATGATCTCTTGGTCTTATTATGGATTTCAAGGTTGGGCTTATTTATTCGGAAGAACGAAAAAAGCTGAATATACATACAAAGTTATATTTTGTGTTTTTGTAATCATAGGTGCAGCTGCAAGTTTAGGTTCTGTAATTGGTTTTTCAGATGCTATGATTTTTGCGATGATGGTACCAAATATGATAGGTTTAGTTCTATTAGCTCCAAAAGTTAAATCCGAACTTAAAAGATATATGGATGCTATAAAAGCTAAAAAAGCGTAGTTAACGATATAAAATAATATGAAGTCCCATTTTCAGTTTTCTAATCAACAGCGAAATGGGATTTTTTTGTTATTACTAATAATTGTTGCGCTACAATGCATATATGCTTTTGTTGATTTTTCTAAGGATGAGACTCCGGTAAATACTGATGAATTAAACGCTTTTAGAAATGAGTTAGATTCATTGCGTTTGGTTGAAATTGAAAATTCTAAACCCAAAATTTATCCCTTTAATCCAAATTATATCTCCGATTATAAAGGCTATTCACTTGGCATGACAAATGAAGAAATAGATAGACTTCATAAGTTTAGAAAAGCTAATCAATGGGTGAATTCAGCTAAACAGTTTCAAGAGGTTACTAAAGTTTCCGATTCATTATTGGTGAAAATTTCACCATATTTTAAATTTCCAGATTGGGTAATTAATCCAAAGCCAAAATCAAAAACATACAGCAATTCTTATTCTAATAACAATACGTCAAAGTCATTCGAGCAAAAGATAGATTTAAATACGGCTTCTGCAGTTCAACTTCAGAAGGTTTATGGTGTAGGTGAAAAACTTTCGGAACGTATTATTAAGTATAGGAATAAGTATAAAGGAGGTTTTGTATCTGACATAGAATTATCTGAAGTTTACGGTTTAATGCCAGAGGTTATAGAGCGAATAAAAAATGACTTTACAGTTAAGACACCTCGAGTAATTAAAACATATAATCTAAATACAGCAACAAGAGATGAGTTGGTTACAGTTAAGTATATAGATTATGAAGTAGCAAATAATATTATTGAAGAACGTACTTTAAGGGAAGGTTTTAATTCTTTAGAAGAATTAACAAAAGTTGAAGATTTTCCAATCAAAAAGATAGGTATAATTAAGTTATATTTGCGTTTGTAAAAAAAATTAAATTGAATGTCTAGTATTTATTTCACAGAAGAACATAATTTGTTTAGAGAAAGTCTTAGAGACTTTTTACAAAAAGAAGTTGTACCACATATTGAAAAATGGGAAGAAACGGGTTATATAGAACGTTTTATATGGAAAAAGTTTGGAGATATGGGTTATTTCGGTTTGGCTTATCCAGAAAAATATGGCGGCTTAGATTTAGATTTGTTCTATACTGTAATATTGCTTGAAGAATTACAGCGAATTAATTCAGGTGGTTTTGCAGCAGCTATGTGGGCGCATGCTTATTTGGCTATGACGCATCTTAATAAAGAAGGCGATGATGCTATAAAATCAAAATATTTATCAGCTAGTATATCTGGTGATAAAATAGGGTGCCTTTGTGTTACAGAACCTTTTGGAGGTAGTGATGTAGCTGGTATGAGAACTACAGCTGTTAAAGAAGGAGATTACTATATAATAAATGGGTCAAAAACATTTATTACTAATGGTGTTTATGGTGATTATATGGTTGTTGCAGCAAAAACAAATCCTGAGTTAGGTAATAAAGGTATAAGTATATTTGTGGTAGATAGTGATACAGAAGGAGTGTCGGCTACTAAATTAGATAAGTTAGGTTGGAGAGCTTCAGATACTGGTGAAATAGCTTTTGATAATGTTAAAGTTCCTGTAAGCCAACTTATGGGAGAAGAAGGAAAAGGATTTCCTTACATAATGCAACATTTTGCTCTAGAGCGTTTGGTTATGGGAATAAATGCTCATGCAAGAGCAGAATATGCTTTAGAATATACATTGCAATATATGTCTGAAAGAACAACCTTTGGTAATTCTTTAGACACTTACCAAGCACTACGCCACAGATTTGTAGATATGCATGCAGATATGCAACTGTGTAAAAATTATAATTACATGGTAGCAGATCAACTCAATAAAGGAGCATATGTAGTTGAAGAAGCAACAATTTCTAAATTAAAATCTACAAAAATGGCAGATGAAGTTGCGTATAACTGTCTTCAGTTCTTAGGTGGTTATGGTTATATGGAAGAATATCCTTTAGCAAGGTTGTTTAGAGATAGCAGACTTGGTCCTATTGGAGGAGGAACTTCAGAGATATTAAAAGAAATCTTATCTAAAATGATAATAGATAAGAAATCATATAAACCAGCAACTTAATTTTAATAGTTTAAAAGAATTTTGAATCCTGCTTTTCGCAGGATTTTTTTGTCATGAATTCATATAATTCAAACTAAAAAGTTATTTTTAATCATATCGAAGTGACTTTTAACTTTTAAGAAATTAGAAAAGTTTGAATCACTTTACATGTAGAGGTATGAGTATAAAAGCGTTTTCAGAGTATTTATCCTTAGAAAAGAATTATTCTAAGCATACAGTCTTAGCTTATATAAGGGATTTAGAAATGTTTCAAGAATTCTTAAAAGAGAATCACGATTCAGAACAGATAAACAATGTTAATTATTCTGAAATAAGACAATGGATCGTAGAATTAGTGAATAGCGGAATTTCTAATAGAACGATTAATAGAAAAATTTCATCTTTAAATTCTTATTTTAAATTTTTACAGAAGACACAACAAATAGAAAATAATCCTTTAAAAAGGCATAAAGCTTTAAAGGTAGGTAAGAAAGCGCAATTACCGTTTTCCAAAGAAGAGTTGAAGCAAGTGCTTGAAAAAACAATTGATGTTAACGATTTTGAAAGTGCGAGAAATCAACTCATTATAGAGTTGTTCTACGCAACTGGGATTAGACGTATAGAGTTGGTTAATATAAGGTTATCTGATATCGATTTTAACAATAAGCAAATAAAGGTGCTAGGAAAAAGAAATAAAGAACGATATATTCCATTAATAGATTCTTTAATAAAAACATTAAAAACGTATTTAAGCTTTAGAGATAGTTTATCAGAAAAGCAAGATAAAGATGCATTGTTTTTAACCAAAAAGGGTCTTAAAGTTTACGAAATGCTTGTTTACAGAATAATAAATAAGTATTTTAGTATGGCATCTTCTAAGGCAAAATGTAGTCCACATGTGTTAAGGCACTCATTTGCAACACATCTATTAAATGAAGGAGCAAATTTAAATGCAGTAAAAGAACTTCTTGGACATACCAGTTTAGCAGCAACACAAGTGTACACGCATAATAGTATTGCAGAATTAAAAAAAGTGTACGCTAAATCTCATCCAAGAAATAAACGTTAAGGAAAGGTCTTAACATAAAAATGAGTATTGAAGATTTTTCAGTGCTATTGTTTAACTAAAAAAACAGCGTATGAAAGTAAACACACAATCTGTTAATTTCACAGCAGACAAAAAGTTGATAGATTTCATTCAAAGAAGAATGGATAAGTTAGATTTATTTTATGACAAAATAATACAGTCCGATGTTTATTTGAAAGTAGAGAACACAAGTGATAAAGAGAATAAGGTTTTTGAAGCTAAAGTGCTAGTACCAGGCGATAGTTTCGTGGTAAAAAAGCAATGTAAAACTTTTGAAGAAGGGGCTGATATTGCCGTTTCATCCTTAGAAAGACAGATAAAAAAGCGAAAGGAAAAATTAAGATCTCGAACAAAAAATTAATTTTTTTTGAAAAATGTTTTGAATAAAAAAATAAAACGTTACATTTGCAGTCCGTTAGAAATAGCGGGCTTTTTTATAAGCGTTTTTTGACATTATAAAAGTAGTAAAAAGCCGATATAGCTCAGCTGGCTAGAGCAGCTGATTTGTAATCAGCAGGTCGTGGGTTCGAGTCCCTCTATCGGCTCTAAAATGTTTAGGATAATTGTGAGTTTTCTAGATGTTTTTACTTTTGAATTTAAGGCGAAGGGGAGATACTCAAGCGGCCAACGAGGACAGACTGTAACTCTGTTGTTTTTTAACTTCGCAGGTTCGAATCCTGCTCTCCCCACTAAAATTTCTGTGTAGGCGGAAATTTAATATTTTGAAATTTTGAATACCATTAATTAAGTAAGCTTAATTATAAATGCGGGAGTAGCTCAGTTGGTAGAGCGTCAGCCTTCCAAGCTGAATGTCGCCGGTTCGAACCCGGTCTCCCGCTCAAAAAGGAATGTCATCATGTGGAAAGCGTGATCTTCTATTCTAATATTCTTGCGGAAGTAAGAATCTCATTATGGAGTGAGGATGTAAGCACTTTGCGCCGGCGTAGCTCAGGGGTAGAGCGTTTCCTTGGTAAGGAAGAGGTCACGAGTTCAAATCTCGTCGTTGGCTCTTTTTTTTCTGAAATAAACTTTAGAATAATTATTGAACACTAATATTAAATTAAGATTAAATAAATTTAAACATGGCAAAGGGAACTTTTGATCGTTCAAAACCACACTTAAATATTGGTACTATTGGACACGTAGATCACGGTAAAACAACGTTAACTGCTGCAATTACAAAAGTATTAGCAGATGCAGGTTTGTCTGAGGCTAAAGATTTCGATCAAATCGACAACGCTCCAGAAGAGAAAGAAAGAGGTATTACTATTAATACATCTCATGTTGAGTATCAAACAGCTAATCGTCACTATGCGCACGTTGATTGTCCTGGTCACGCCGATTATGTAAAGAACATGGTTACTGGTGCTGCTCAAATGGATGGTGCTATTTTAGTGGTTGCTGCAACTGATGGTCCTATGCCTCAAACTCGTGAGCATATCTTACTTGGTCGTCAGGTAGGTATTCCTCGTATCGTTGTATTCATGAATAAAGTGGATATGGTTGATGATGAAGAGCTTTTAGAGTTAGTAGAAATGGAAATTAGAGATTTGTTATCATTCTATGAGTATGATGGTGATAATGGTCCTGTTGTTGCTGGTTCAGCTTTAGGTGCACTTAACGGTGAGCAAAAGTGGGTTGATACTGTGTTAGACTTAATGAAAGAAGTTGATGCATGGATCGAAGAGCCTGTGCGTGATATGGATAAGCCATTCTTAATGCCGATTGAAGATGTGTTCTCTATTACTGGTCGTGGTACTGTAGCGACAGGTCGTATTGAAACTGGTGTTGCTAATACAGGTGATCCTGTTGAGATCATTGGTATGGGTGCTGAGAAGTTAACTTCTACAATTACTGGTATCGAGATGTTCCGTCAAATCTTAGATAGAGGTGAGGCAGGTGATAATGCTGGTATTTTATTAAGGGGTATTGATAAAAACCAAATCTCTAGAGGTATGGTAATTACTCAGCCAGGATCTGTAACTCCACACAAACAATTCAAAGCTGAGGTTTATATCCTTAAGAAAGAAGAAGGTGGTCGTCACACACCATTCCATAATAACTACCGTCCACAGTTCTACGTTCGTACAACTGATGTAACTGGAAACATTGCGCTTCCTGATGGAGTTGAGATGGTAATGCCTGGTGATAACTTAACAATTACTGTAGAGTTGATTCAGCCAATTGCAATGAACGTAGGTTTGCGTTTCGCTATCCGTGAAGGTGGTAGAACAGTTGGTGCTGGTCAGGTAACTGAAATTTTAGACTAAACAAATTAGTTATAAATAAATTAATTAAGGTGTCCTGAAATATCAGGATGCCTTGATTATTGTTTACGGGTTTAGCTCAGTTGGTAGAGCACTGGTCTCCAAAACCAGGTGTCGGGAGTTCGAGTCTCTCAACCCGTGCAATCAAAAATACAACGAGAAGAGAGCTTTGTTAGAAAGGATTTAATAAAGAGTTTTATTCTCGTGCTAAATACAATAGATTAATTATTTAATCTTTTAAACTAGAAGCAAATGGCAGGATTAATAACATACATAAAGGAATCATTTGAAGAGTTGAAAAACAACGTGTCTTGGACACCTTGGTCAGAGGCTCAAAGGTTGACTGTTATTGTTGCAGTTTTTTCAATTATTTTTTCTTTAGCCATTTGGGGTGTGGATACAGTGTTTAGTAGAGCGGTTAAAGCATATTTTGATATTTTAAGCTAATAACAAATACAAGAAAGAAGATGTCAGATAAAAAATGGTATGTTGTTAGGGCGGTAAGTGGTCAAGAAAATAAAATTAAGACCTATATAGAGAATGAAATATCTAGGTTAGGTTTAGAAGATTATGTTGATCAAGTTTTAGTGCCAACAGAAAAAGTAATTCAAATACGTAACGGAAAGAAAATAAATAAAGAAAAAGTTTATTTTCCAGGTTACATTATGATTCAAGCTAATTTAAGCGGTGAGATTCCTCACATTATAAAATCTATAACTAATGTAATCGGTTTTTTAGGTGAAACAAAAGGTGGAGATCCAGTGCCTTTAAGGCAGTCTGAAGTAAACAGGATGTTAGGTAAGGTAGATGAATTGGCTATAGAAGCAGATGCAAACATAGCAATACCATTTACAAAAGGAGAAACTGTAAAGGTTATCGATGGGCCATTTAATGGTTTTGATGGTACTATTGAGAAAATATTTGAAGAAAAGCGTAAGCTAGAAGTGATGGTTAAGATTTTCGGAAGAAAGACACCATTAGAATTAAGCTATATGCAAGTAGAAAAGTTATAATAATTGTTACAATAAAGATAGCGTTACGTCTAAGCTTCCAACATAGACAATCGCACTAAATTTTAAAAAATGGCAAAAGAACTAGACAAAGTAGTTAAGTTACAAGTTCGGGGAGGTGCTGCGAATCCATCGCCACCGGTTGGACCCGCTTTAGGTGCCGCTGGAGTTAATATCATGGAGTTCTGTAAGCAATTTAATGCAAGAACTCAAGATAAACCAGGTAAAGTTTTACCTGTGGTAATCTCTGTTTACAAAGACAAATCTTTTGAATTTGTAATTAAGACTCCACCAGCAGCAGTACAATTATTAGAAGCGGCCAAAGTAAAGAAAGGATCAGGAGAACCTAACCGACGTAAAGTAGCAAAAGTAACTTGGGATCAAGTGAAAGCAATTGCAGAAGATAAAATGCAAGATTTAAATGCATTTGAAATCGAATCAGCTATGAAAATGGTAGCTGGTACAGCAAGATCGATGGGTATCACTGTTAAAGGAGGTGAAGCTCCAAACTAAATTTTTAGAAATGGCAAGATTAACAAAGAAGCAAAAAGAAGCAAGAGCTAAAGTTGATAAAAATAAACTTTACTCTTTAGAAGAAGCTTCAGCTTTACTTAAAGAAATTACATACACTAAGTTTGACGCTTCAGTAGATTTAGCAGTTAGATTAGGTGTAGATCCACGTAAAGCCAACCAAATGGTTCGTGGTGTTGTTTCTTTACCTCACGGTACAGGTAAAGATATGAAGGTTCTTGCATTAGTAACTCCAGATAAAGAAGCAGAAGCAAAAGAAGCTGGTGCTGATTATGTTGGGTTAGATGAATACTTACAAAAAATAAAAGACGGTTGGACAGACGTTGACGTTATCGTTACTATGCCAAGCGTTATGGGTAAGTTAGGACCATTAGGTAGGATATTAGGGCCAAGAGGTCTTATGCCAAACCCTAAGACAGGAACAGTAACTATGGATATAGGTAAAGCTGTAAGTGAAGTAAAAGCAGGTAAAATTGATTTTAAAGTAGATAAAACAGGAATTGTTCATGCACCAATTGGTAAGGCGTCTTTTAGCCCAGAAAAATTAGTTGGTAATGCTAATGAGCTTTTATCTACATTAATGAAATTAAAGCCTACTGCAGCAAAAGGTACATACATGAAGAGTATTTACATGTCTAGTACCATGAGTCCAAGTATTGCAATAGACACAAAAATAGGATAGTAGTTAAACTTAGAATATTATGACAAGAGAAGAAAAATCGGTAGTAATTGAAGAGTTGACTGCTCAGTTAGCAGATAATACTAATATCTATTTAACAGATATTTCTGGATTAGATGCAGTAACAACTTCAAACTTAAGAAGAGCGTGTTTCAAGTCTAACATTAAGTTAGCTGTAGTAAAGAATACACTTTTAGAAAAGGCAATGGAAGCATCAGATAAAGATTTTGGTGACTTACCAACAACTTTAAAAGGTAATACTTCTGTAATGTATTCTGAAACTGGTAATGCGCCAGCGAAAGTAATTAAAGAGTTTCGTAAAAAGTCTGAAAAGCCTTTATTAAAAGGAGCTTTTATTGAAGAGGCAATTTACATCGGCGATGATTTATTAGATACATTAGTTGAAATTAAGTCTAAAGAAGAACTTCTTGGAGATATCATTACATTATTACAATCTCCTGCTAAGAATGTTATTTCAGCACTTAAGTCAGGTGGTGGAACAATCGCTGGTTTAGTAAAAACATTATCTGAAAGAGAAGGATAATTCCATAATTACACACAAAAATTTATTATAAAACACACAGATTAAAACAATAGAAAAATGGCAGATTTAAAAGATTTCGCAGAACAATTAGTTAACTTAACAGTAAAAGAAGTTAACGAATTAGCAACTATATTAAAAGATGAGTATGGTATTGAGCCTGCTGCTGCTGCTGCAGTAGTGCAAGCTGGACCAGGAGGTGGCGGAGAAGCTGCTGAAGAGCAAACTGAATTTGACGTAATCCTTAAAGCCGCTGGTGGTTCTAAATTAGCAGTAGTAAAATTAGTTAAAGAATTAACTGGTTTAGGTTTAAAAGATGCTAAAGGTTTAGTAGATGATGCACCAAGTACAATTAAAGAAGGTGTTTCTAAAGATGAAGCTGAAGGCTTAAAATCTTCTTTAGAAGAGGCTGGAGCTGAAGTTGAGCTTAAGTAAGCTTAGCTTAACCTACAACATATGGTTTAGGTCTGGAGTAGCACTCTAAGACCTAAACCCTTTTGTGTATATAACCGTTATATACATTTTTAGTTTTTATATAATAAAAATCTCGTTCATCAATGTTAGCAAAAAAGGCTGAAAGAATTAATTTCTCTTCTATTGTAAATAGAACAGATTACCCAGACTTTTTGGATATTCAAATTAAATCCTTCCAGGATTTTTTCCAATTAGAAACAAAATCAGAGGCAAGAGAAAATGAAGGTTTATACAATACCTTCATGGAAAACTTCCCAATTACAGACACACGTAATCAATTCGTACTAGAATTCTTAGATTACTTTATCGATCCTCCACGTTATACTATAGAAGAGTGTATTGAGAGAGGATTAACATATAGTGTTCCTTTAAAAGCTAGATTAAAGTTATACTGTACAGATCCTGAGCATGAAGATTTCGAAACTATTGTTCAAGATGTTTATTTAGGTACAATCCCTTACATGACTCCTAGTGGTACTTTTTGTATCAATGGAGCAGAGCGTGTAGTTGTATCTCAATTACACCGTTCTCCTGGTGTATTCTTTAGCCAATCATTTCACGCTAATGGTACTAAGTTATATTCTGCAAGAGTAATTCCTTTTAAAGGATCTTGGATAGAGTTTGCTACTGATATCAATAGCGTAATGTATGCATACATTGATAGAAAGAAAAAATTACCTGTAACAACACTTTTCCGTGCAATTGGTTTTGAACGCGATAAGGATATTTTAGAAATTTTTGACCTTGCAGAAGAAGTAAAGGTTTCTAAATCTGGTTTAAAGAAAGTTATAGGACGTAAATTAGCTGCACGTGTACTTAATACATGGCACGAAGATTTCGTAGATGAAGATACTGGTGAAGTTGTATCTATTGAGCGTAACGAAATCGTATTAGATCGTGATACTATTGTTGATAAAGATAATATTGAAGAAATCTTAGAAGCTGGTGTTAAAACAATTCTTTTACACAAAGAAAGCGCACAACAAGGTGATTACGCAATTATTCACAATACATTACAAAAAGATCCAACAAATTCTGAAAAAGAGGCTGTTGAACATATCTACCGTCAATTACGTAATGCTGAGCCGCCAGATGAGGAGACAGCACGTGGTATTATTGACAAATTATTCTTTTCAGACCAACGTTACTCTCTAGGTGAAGTAGGTCGTTACAGAATGAACAAGAAATTAGGTCTTGATATCGGAATGGATAAGCAAGTACTTACCAAAGAAGATATTATTACCATTATAAAATACTTAATTGAGCTTATCAACTCTAAAGCAGAGATTGATGATATTGATCACTTATCTAACCGTCGTGTACGTACAGTAGGTGAACAATTATCATCACAGTTTGGTGTTGGTTTAGCACGTATGGCACGTACAATTCGAGAAAGAATGAATGTACGCGATAACGAAGTATTTACTCCAATAGATTTAATTAATGCAAAGACATTATCGTCTGTAATTAATTCATTCTTTGGAACCAATCAGTTATCTCAATTTATGGATCAAACAAATCCATTAGCAGAGATTACTCACAAACGTCGTTTATCAGCTTTAGGACCTGGTGGATTATCAAGAGAAAGAGCAGGTTTCGAGGTTCGTGACGTTCACTATACACACTACGGACGTTTATGTCCTATTGAAACACCAGAAGGACCAAATATTGGATTAATTTCTTCACTTTCAGTATTTGCTAAAGTGAACTCAATGGGATTCATTGAAACTCCATATAGAAAAGTAGAAGATGGTGTTGTTGATATTAAAAATGCACCAACATATTTAAGTGCAGAAGAAGAAGAAGAAAAGTTAATAGCACAGGCAACTGTAGAAGTTGATGATAATGGTAAAATTGAGCACGATAAGGTAATTGCTCGTCAAGAAGGTGATTTCCCTGTTATAGATCCAGTTAATGTAAACTATACAGATGTTGCACCAAACCAAATAGCTTCTATATCAGCGTCATTAATTCCATTCTTAGAGCACGATGATGCAAACCGTGCCTTAATGGGATCTAACATGATGCGTCAGGCAGTTCCATTATTACGCCCAGAAGCACCAATTGTAGGTACTGGTTTAGAGCGTCAGGTAGCATCAGATTCTAGAGTGTTAATTAATGCTGAAGGAGAAGGTGTTGTTGAGTATGTAGATGCACAAAAGATAGTTATAAAGTACGAACGTACAGAAGAAGAAGCTATGGTAAGCTTTGATAGTGATATTAAAGAATATCCACTTGTTAAGTTTAGAAAAACAAACCAAGGAACTTCAATAAACTTAAAGCCTATCGTTAGAAAAGGTGATACGGTAACAAAAGGACAAGTACTTTGTGAGGGTTATGCAACGCAAAACGGTGAATTAGCTCTTGGTAGAAATATGAAAGTGGCCTTTATGCCATGGAAAGGATACAACTTTGAGGATGCAATTGTAATCTCAGAAAAAGTTGTTCGCGATGATATTTTTACTTCAATTCATATTGATGAATATTCATTAGAAGTAAGAGATACTAAACTAGGTAATGAAGAATTAACAAACGATATACCAAATGTTTCTGAAGAGGCAACAAAAGATCTTGATGAAAATGGTATGATTCGTATTGGTGCTGAGATTAAGCCAGGTGATATCTTAATTGGTAAGATTACACCAAAAGGTGAATCAGATCCAACACCAGAAGAGAAGTTACTTAGAGCCATATTTGGTGATAAGGCTGGTGATGTAAAAGATGCATCTTTAAAAGCTTCTCCATCATTAAATGGTGTTGTTATAGATAAGAAATTATTTGCAAGAGCTTTAAAAGACAAGCGTAAGAGAGCACAAGATAAAGAAGATATTGAAGCATTAGAAAATGCTTATGATAATCGTTTCGATGATTTACAAGCTATATTAGTAGATAAACTATTTACTATTGTAAACGGAAAAACTGCTCAAGGTATCTATAATGATTTAGGTGAAGAAATTATACCTAAAGGTAAAAAGTACACATTAAAGATGCTTAATGCTGTAGATGATTATACACATTTAACATCTGGTAAGTGGACTACAGATGATCATACAAATGAGTTGGTTGCTGACTTAATTCACAATTATAAGATTAAGGAAAATGACCTACAAGGATCATTAAGACGTGAGAAGTTTACCATTTCTGTAGGTGATGAATTACCAGCAGGTATTATCAAATTAGCTAAAGTTTATATTGCTAAAAAACGTAAGCTTAAAGTTGGTGATAAGATGGCAGGTCGTCACGGTAACAAAGGTATTGTGGCACGTATTGTACGTCAAGAAGATATGCCATTCTTAGAAGATGGAACTCCAGTAGATATAGTATTAAATCCACTTGGTGTACCTTCTCGTATGAATATTGGTCAGATTTATGAAACCGTTTTAGGTTGGGCAGGTAAAGATTTAGGAAGAACTTATGCTACGCCAATTTTTGATGGTGCAACTTTAGATCAGATTAATTCATACACAGACGAAGCTGGTATTCCAAGATTTGGTCATACATATCTATATGATGGTGGTACAGGTGATCGTTTTGATCAACCAGCAACAGTTGGTGTTATTTATATGATTAAGCTTGGTCACATGATTGATGATAAGATGCACGCACGTTCTATAGGACCATACTCATTAATTACACAACAGCCATTAGGTGGTAAAGCACAGTTTGGTGGTCAGCGTTTTGGTGAGATGGAGGTTTGGGCACTTGAAGCATATGGAGCATCGAGCACTCTAAGAGAAATCTTAACTGTAAAATCAGATGATGTTATTGGTAGAGCAAAAACTTACGAAGCTATTGTTAAGGGTGAGCCAATGCCAGAACCAGGACTACCTGAATCATTCAATGTATTAATGCATGAATTAAAAGGTTTAGGATTAGATATTAGATTAGAAGAGTAAAAAATAGTTAGTAGTCAATAGTCGGTAGAATTCTTTCTATCGACTAACGGCTCAAGACTCAAGACTATAAAAAAACATGGCAAGAAGACAAGATAAGAATACAGTACAGAAGTTTAATAAAATTTCTATTGGTTTAGCATCACCTGAATCTGTTTTAGCAGCATCTCGTGGTGAAGTACTAAAGCCGGAAACTATTAATTATCGAACACACAAACCAGAACGTGATGGTTTGTTCTGTGAACGCATTTTTGGTCCTGTAAAGGATTTTGAGTGTGCTTGTGGTAAATATAAGAGAATACGTTACAAGGGTATTGTTTGTGACCGTTGTGGTGTAGAAGTAACAGAAAAGAAAGTACGTAGAGATAGAGTAGGTCATATTAATTTAGTTGTACCTGTAGCTCATATTTGGTATTTCCGTTCTTTACCAAATAAAATAGGTTACCTATTAGGATTACCATCTAAGAAATTAGATATGATCATTTATTATGAGCGTTATGTGGTGATTCAACCAGGTGGTGCATTAAATGAAGAAGGTGAACCTGTTCAAAAAATGGATTTCTTAACTGAAGAAGAGTACCTTAATATTTTAGAATCTCTTCCTCAGGAAAATCAGTATTTAGAAGATACAGACCCAAACAAGTTTATTGCTAAAATGGGTGCTGAGTGTTTAATTGATTTATTGGCAAGAATTGATTTAGATCAATTGTCATACGATTTAAGACACAAAGCAAATAATGAAACGTCTAAACAACGTAAAACAGAAGCTTTAAAGCGTTTACAAGTTGTTGAAGCATTTAGAGAGTCTAATTTAAATAGAGAGAATAGACCAGAGTGGATGATCATGAAGGCTGTTCCTGTAATTCCACCAGAATTAAGACCATTAGTGCCTTTAGATGGTGGTCGTTTTGCTACTTCAGATTTAAATGATCTTTATCGTCGTGTAATTATCCGTAACAACCGTCTTAAAAGATTAGTTGAGATAAAAGCACCAGAAGTAATTTTACGTAATGAGAAACGTATGTTACAAGAATCAGTTGATTCTTTATTTGATAACACACGTAAGTCATCAGCTGTAAAAACAGATTCTAATAGACCATTAAAATCATTATCAGATTCACTTAAAGGTAAGCAAGGACGTTTCCGTCAAAACTTACTTGGTAAGCGTGTTGATTATTCTGCACGTTCTGTAATTGTTGTAGGACCAGAATTAAAATTATTCGAATGTGGATTGCCAAAAAATATGGCAGCAGAGCTATACAAACCTTTTATAATTAGAAAGTTAATTGAAAGAGGTATTGTTAAGACTGTAAAATCTGCAAAGAAAATTATAGATAGAAAAGAGCCAGTTGTTTGGGATATCTTAGAGAATGTTCTTAAAGGACATCCAGTATTACTAAACCGTGCTCCTACGCTTCACAGACTTGGTATTCAAGCATTCCAGCCAAAGCTTATCGAAGGTAAAGCAATTCAGTTACACCCATTAGTATGTACTGCATTTAATGCCGATTTTGATGGTGACCAAATGGCTGTGCACTTACCATTAGGACCAGAAGCTATTTTAGAAGCACAATTATTAATGTTGGCTTCCCATAATATTTTAAATCCTGCAAACGGTTCGCCAGTAACTGTACCATCTCAAGATATGGTACTTGGTCTATACTATATGACTAAGTTACGTAAGACTGACAAAGATTTTACAGTAAAAGGAGAAGGCTTAACGTTCTATTCACCTGAAGAAGTTACAATTGCTTACAATGAGAAGCGAGTAGATCTTAATGCTGGTATTAAAGTAAGAACTAAAGATTTTAATGAAGAAGGTGAGTTAACTACTCAAATTATAGAAACTACAGTTGGTCGTGTACTTTTCAATGAAAAAGTGCCTGAAGCTGCAGGTTATGTCAATGAAGTCTTAACTAAAAAGTCTTTAAGAGATATTATTCATGGTATTCTTAAAGTAACATCTGTTCCTGAAACAGCTGAGTTCTTAGATGAAATTAAAACTTTAGGATATAATTTTGCATTTCAAGGCGGATTATCATTTAGTTTAGGTGATATTATTATTCCAGCGGAAAAGCACGGAATGATTGATGCTGCTAATAAGAAGGTAGATGGTATTATGGGTAACTATAATATGGGACTTATTACTAATAACGAGCGTTACAACCAGGTTATTGATATTTGGACTTCTACTAATGCTGAGTTGACAGAATTGTCTATGAAGCGTATTAGAGAAGATCAGCAAGGATTTAACTCAGTATTTATGATGTTAGATTCTGGTGCTCGTGGATCTAAAGAACAGATTCGTCAGTTAACCGGTATGCGTGGATTAATGGCAAAACCTAAAAAATCTAACGCAGGTGGTGGTGAGATTATTGAGAATCCAATTCTTTCTAACTTTAAAGAAGGACTTTCAATTTTAGAATACTTTATTTCTACTCACGGTGCTCGTAAAGGTCTTGCAGATACCGCTCTTAAAACAGCAGATGCTGGTTACTTAACACGTCGTTTAGTAGATGTGTCTCAAGATGTTATTGTTTATGAAGAAGATTGTGGTACATTAAGAGGAATTGAAGTTTCTGCACTTAAGAAAAAAGATGAAGTTGTTGAAAAACTAGAAGATAGAATAGTTGGTAGAACATCACTTAATGATGTTTACGATCCTCATACAGAGGAATTAATTGTTGAAGCTGGTGGTCATATTAATGATACTGTTGCTAAACAAATTGGTGATTCTGCAATTGAATCTATTGAAGTACGTTCGCCATTAACTTGTGAAGCTAAAAAAGGTATTTGTGTAAAATGTTACGGACGTAACCTTGCAACAGGTAAAATGGTACAACGAGGTGAAGCTGTAGGTGTTGTAGCTGCTCAGTCTATTGGTGAGCCAGGTACTCAGTTAACACTTCGTACGTTCCACGTTGGTGGTGTTGCTTCTAACATTTCAGCAGAAAATAAGCTTATCGTTAATTTTGATGGTATTGCAGAAATAGAAGATCTTAAAACTGTAAAAACTAAAGATAATGAAGGTAATGAGGTAGATGTAGTTATTTCTAGAACTTCAGAATTAAAATTAGTTGATGCTAAAACAGGTATTGTTCTTAGTACAGATAATATTCCTTATGGTTCTCATATTTTCGTAAAACCAGGATCAAAAATTAAGAAAGGTGACACTATATGTCAATGGGATCCATTTAATGGTGTAATTATTTCTGAGTTTGCTGGTAAGGTGAAGTATGAAAACATTGAGCAAGGTATAACTTATCAAGTAGAGATAGACGAACAAACTAACCGTCAAGAAAAAGTAATTTCAGAATCTAGAAATAAGAAGTTGATACCAACGTTATTGATAGAGGATAATAACGGTGATGTAATTCGTTCATATAACTTACCTGTTGGTGCTCATATTATGATCGATGATGGAGAAAAGATTGAAGTTGGTAAAATCTTAGTTAAGATACCACGTAAATCTTCTAAATCTGGTGATATTACTGGTGGTCTTCCTCGTGTAACTGAATTATTTGAAGCACGTAACCCTTCTAATCCTGCTGTTGTTAGTGAGATTGATGGTGTTGTGTCATTCGGTAAGATTAAGCGTGGTAACCGAGAAATTATCATAGAGTCTAAATTAGGTGAAGTTAAGAAGTACTTAGTGAAGTTATCTAATCAGATTCTTGTACAAGAAAACGATTATGTAAAAGCTGGTATGCCGTTATCTGATGGTTCTATTACACCAAACGATATCCTTAACATTAAAGGCCCTTCAGCAGTACAACAATATTTAGTAAATGAAGTACAAGAAGTATATCGTTTACAAGGAGTGAAGATTAACGACAAACACTTCGAAGTTGTTGTAAGACAGATGATGCGTAAAGTTAAGATTATGGATTCTGGTGATACTATTTTCTTAGAGAATCAATTAGTACATAAGTCTGATTTTATAGAAGAAAATGATAAGATTTTCGGTATGAAAGTAGTAGAAGATGCTGGTGATTCTGAGAATTTACAATCAGGACAAATCGTTTCTGTAAGACAATTAAGAGATGAGAATTCTATTTTAAGAAGAGAAGATAAAAATCTTGTAACAGCAAGAGATGCAAGTCCAGCAACTGCAACTCCAATATTGCAAGGTATTACAAGAGCTTCATTACAAACTAAGTCATTTATTTCAGCAGCATCGTTCCAGGAAACTACAAAAGTTCTTAACGAAGCAGCAGTAAATGGTAAGGTAGATACTTTAGAAGGACTTAAAGAAAATGTAATTGTAGGTCACAGAATACCAGCAGGTACAGGTGTGAGAGAATACGATAGCATTATTGTAGGTTCTAAAGAAGAGTTTGATGAAATGATGAAGGCTAAGCAAGAAATGAATTTCAATTAAAATTTTTCATTTCTGCGAAGGCAGAAATCTAAATAAAGTAAAAGCCTTCATTCTTGTATAGATTGAAGGCTTTTTTAATTGTAGCTCGTACTGAGCTTTTCTAAGTATAATTATAAATAAATCATTAATAAAGCTTTCAATTAGTATTGGGAGCAAAAATAAATTTTCAATGGCAGACGAAAAAAACAACCCGAAAAAAGGGCAGATAAATATAGAGTTAGATGAAAAGGTAGCTGAGGGTACGTACTCCAATTTAGCTATTATAAATCATTCCGTATCAGAATTTGTTGTAGACTTTGTTAGTATTATGCCAGGAACACCAAAAAGTAAGGTGAAATCTAGAATAATATTAACTCCACAACACGCAAAACGATTATTAAAAGCTTTAGGCGATAATGTACAACGTTTCGAAAAAGCCCATGGTGAAATCAAAGATTACGATCAACCACCTATTCCTTTAAATTTCGGACCAACAGGTCAGGCATAGATTTATAATTTGTGGTTTAGAGAAATGTTTTCAATGATATTCCTTTAAATTTTTTCGGAATTACATGTCAGATATAGTATTTTATTAACATAGAAATTATTTATGTAAGATCATTTTACTATTTAATTAGTCAATTAAAAATGAGTCGTATATTTTGCTTTTATTAGATTTAAATTTTTAGGCTTTGTAATCTGATGTAATAATTTTAAAACGCTCTTAAAAGAGTTTAATTGAGGTATTTTACTATTTAGGCCAAAAATAGACGATAAAATAAAAAATCCTTAGGGTATATCCTTAAGGATTTTTTTAGCACATAATTAAAATTTAAGCGACATCTTTTTTGTTTGAATAGTATTTTAATGCACCAGAAGGACATTTTTTTATTTGATTAATGATAGTTTTAGTTTTAGCACCATCAAGATCAATCCATGGAATAACAGAATTTCTAAAGACTTCAGAGAGTTGTTTAGCGCAAATACCTGCATTTACGCAGCAACGTGGTTCGTAGGTAACAGTAATATCTTCATTACTGAAAACATTTGCATTTATATCCATAATAAGTAGATTAGTTTGGGGTTAATCTTATTATCAAATTAGATATTGATACTCAAGTATAATTAAAATATCGTCAAAAAACAAATTACATCGACCAAATGCATTGATTTAATGCGATTTTCGACGAAATACACTCCGAATTATTCAAATTCTGAAGTCATGTGAAAGGTAATGCTTGGGTATTTTTGCTGTGTCATTTGTAATGTAAACATAGAGTCTGCTAAGAATACCAATTGATTTTGTTTATCTCTAGCTAAGTAGCGTTGTTTTACTCTCATAAAATCTTTAAACTCTTCGCTCTTTTCATCATCTGTTTGTACCCAACAAGCTTTATGAACATTTAGATTTTCATAGTTGCATTTAGCACCATATTCATGCTCTAATCGATACTGAATAACTTCATATTGTAAAGCACCTACCGTTCCTATTACTTTTCTACCATTATAATCTAACGTAAAAAGTTGAGCAACACCTTCATCCATTAATTGGTCAATACCTTTGTATAACTGCTTAGATTTCATTGGGTCGGCATTGTTAATGTATCTAAAGTGCTCTGGAGAAAAACTTGGAATACCTTTATAATTAAGTATTTCGCCTTCTGTTAATGTGTCGCCAATTTTAAAATTACCGGTGTCTTGCAGACCTACAATATCTCCAGGATACGATACATCTACAATTTGTTTTTTTTCTGCAAAAAACGCATTAGGACTAGAAAACTTAAGCTTTTTATTATGTCTTACGTGTAGATAAGGAGTATTTCTCTTAAATTCACCAGAAACTATTTTCACAAAGGCTAAACGATTTCTGTGGTTAGGATCCATATTAGCATGAATCTTAAATACAAATCCTGTGAATTTTTCCTCATCAGGTTTTACTAAGCGTTCATCACTATGTTTAGGTCTTGGTTTAGGAGCGATTTCTACAAAGCAATCTAATAGCTCTCTCACACCAAAATTATTTAAAGCAGAACCAAAGAATACAGGCTGTAGTTCACCATTAAGATAAGCATCTTTGTCAAATTCAGGATAAATACCATCTACCAACTCTATTTCATCTCTAAGTGTTTGGGCAGCATTTTCGCCTACTAACTTATCTAGCTCTTCAGAATTTAAATCAGAAATTTCAACGGTGTCATTAATATGTTGTTTGCTTTCTCCTTTAAAGAGGTTAACATTTTTCTCCCAAATATTATAAATGCCTTTAAAATCATAACCCATTCCTATTGGGAAACTTAAGGGAGTTACTCTAAGACCTAATTTCTGTTCTACTTCATCTAAAAGATCAAAGGCGTCTTTACCTTCTCGATCTAGTTTGTTTATAAAAACAATCATTGGTATGTTGCGCATTCTACACACCTCTACCAATTTTTCGGTTTGTTCCTCAACACCTTTGGCAACATCAATTACTACGATAACACTATCTACAGCAGTTAAAGTTCTGAATGTATCTTCAGCAAAATCTTTATGCCCAGGCGTATCAAGAATGTTAATCTTTACACCATTATATTCAAAAGCTAAAACAGAAGTTGCAACAGAAATACCACGTTGGCGCTCAATTTCCATAAAATCACTGGTAGCTCCTTTCTTTATTTTATTACTTTTTACAGCGCCAGCTTCTTGTATAGCACCACCAAATAATAAAAGTTTTTCGGTTAGTGTTGTTTTACCTGCATCTGGATGCGAAATGATACCAAATGTTCTTCTTCTTTTAATTTCTTCTATAAAACTCATTTAAACTTTTTGAAAAGGTGATGCAAATATAATAGTATAAAACATTTTTTTTTGATGTATGTTATCGATTAATTTATTTAATTATTGTTGTTGTATAAATCTTTTTATTAATTTTACCTTAAGAAATTTTTATAATTTTTTACTATACTAGAAATGGAGTTGATTAATAGCAAATCTCTTCATTACAAAAACAGTTTAGTTCCAATTTTAACCTACAGACTTCCTAACACGTCTGAATTGATTTTTAGATAATTAACATTGTTTACAACAGAATATTCTTGTTAAAAAAATTTGTTTTTTACATTTCAACGAATATATTTGCATTTTATCGGCAGATACATCTGCCTTTTGTGTTATAATGAATTACATATCAACTATATAAAAATATGAAAATCACTACTCGATTCTCGTTAAATTTTAAAATTGTAAAATATAAGATAGTATTTTTTGCAGTTTTAATATTTTCAAGTTTACATTCTCAAACAAATATTGGAGGTATAATCAATGATTATGAATCTGTTACAAGTATTACTAATCCAGGATGTGGTACATGTGACACTAATCCTTTATGTATTAATGATATTGATGTTGCTGATGCCTCTGCTTTTTCTGTTGGAGACAAAGTTTTAATAGTACAATTAAAAGGTGCTACAATAGATCAAACTAATACATCAACAGGTGGAGATATCATTGATTTAGGAAATGCTGGTAATTATGAGTTTTTTGATGTAGGAGCCATAGTAGGAAATACAATTTCTCCTTCCGCACCCTTAAAAAACGCATATGATTCAAGCGGAGTGATTCAATTAGTTCGTGTTCCAAATTATTCTGGTGATGTTAATGTAATATCTGAATTACAAGCTCAGCCTTGGAATCCAGCTACTGGCGAAGGTGGTATTATTGCATTATTTGTTGAAGGCACTCTAACACTTAATGCAAATGTTAATGCTTCAGGTTCTGGGTATATAGGTGTTGAAATGACTTCTAATGGCTCTCCAGATAATTGTTTTATCAATCCAAATGTTCAATATAATTTAAATGTAGCTAATACAGATAGTTGGTTTAAAGGTGGAGGTGTTGCTGTACCAGGAGTAAATAACCAAAAAGGTAGATCACCATTAGGAAATGGTGGTGGAGCTGGAGTATCAGGAGATTCTGGTGGTGGTGGTGGTGCCAACTATGGTGCTGGTGGAATTGGTGGAGATAGATGGTGTGATGTTAATGGCGCAACAGCTGGAGGAATAGGTGGAAATGCACTTGCTCCTTTTATTAGTAATCAAAGACGAGTTTTCTTTGGTGGTGCTGGTGGAGCAGGTTTTGTAACATCAAATAATTCTGCAATTGCTTCAAATGGAGGGGGTATTGTTGTTATTAGAGCAACAACCTTAGTAGGAAATAATAATACAATAGACGTATCAGGAATTGATGCTACACCAACAGCTACCGGAATTGATGGTGGTGGTGGCGGTGGCGCTGGTGGTTCAGTTGCTTTTGATATAAAATCTTATTCTGGAAATTTAAATATTGACGTTACAGGTGGTGATGGTCAAAGTTTGAATACAGGTGTAATCCATGGTCCAGGTGGTGGAGGTGGTGGAGGTGTGCTATTGCACAACTTGTCTAGCTTACCAGCAGGAATAAATGTTTTGCTTTCTGGAGGTAGTGCTGGTGTACATAACAACGCTCCTAATATAGGGAACGCACATAATGCTCAACCAGGTAGTAATGGAGGTATAATTACATATTATAACTTAGTTGAAACTATAGATACAGATAGTAATTCTGTTTTAAATGACAGTATTCCAGATTTGTGTGATCTTGATTCTGATAACGATGGGATTTTAGATTCAGTTGAAGATGGTGGGACAGGTATAGATCCTTCTTTAGATGCTGATGCTGATGGTATTCCAAATTACTTGGATCAGAGCGATCCAGGAGTTCCTGTTTTTGTAGATACTAATGGTGATGGTATAAACGATGTATATGATACAGATGGTGATGGAACACCAGATTTTCAAGATTTAGATAGTGATAATGATGGATGTTTTGATACAATTGAATCTGGAGGTACAGATTCTAATGATGATGGTATATTAGATGGTGATGGTTTTAATACTTCAGGTCAAGTAACTACAGGCGGAAGTATTACAGATGGTTATGATGGGTATTCTGGAGATGAGACGGTTGCTACACAAGTAAATTATGTAGCTCCAACTAATCAGACAGAAACAGAAGGTAATACTGCTACTTTAGAAGTAAACAGTGCTACTATAACTAGCACAGCTGTTTATACAGGTGCATTGCCAAATACAACACCAGATTATTTAGATCCTTCAGCAAATACTGTGTCAACAGGATTTAGTTATCAATGGTATTTAGGTGATCCATCATCTGGTGGAACAGCATTAAATAATGATGCAGTATATTCAGGTGTAACAACAGCAAGTTTAGATATTGTTACAAATCTATCGTTAGATGGAAATCAATATTGTGTTGTTATTACTAATTCAAATAATTTATGTGAAAATATTGAATGTGTTGTTTTAAATGTCAATGCATTAGACCCTTGTGATGCTTCAGCTTCTGGTAATCCAGATATGGATTTTGATAATGTTAGCGACATATGTGATGTAGATAATGATAATGATGGTGTTTTAGATAGTGTTGAAGATGAAGATTTAGATGGTGATAATAATCCAACAACTAACCCAACAGATACAGATGGTGACAGTATTCCTGATTATTTAGATCTAGATAGCGATAATGACGGTATTTATGATGTAGATGAAGCAGGCTATGGTATACAAGATACCAATAATGATGGTGAAATAGATTCAAATGATGTAGGCTTTTCAGATACCAATACAAATGGTGCAGATGATACTGCAGAATTGGCAACTCCAATAGATACAAATACAGATGGTAGTTATGATTTTCAAAATCTAGATAGTGATAACGATGGATGTAGTGATGCTAATGAGGCATATGGTTACAATGGAGCTGATGGTGGTGATGGAGGTCAATTTGGTATTACTGATCCTGCTACTGTAAATGGAAATGGTTTGGTTATAGAAGTAGGTGTCGTTTATTCTTTGGGTACAAATTTTAACGTTACCGATGGTATATCTTCAGTTTGTGCTGCGGCTGTTTTGCAGTGCGGTGTTATTAATTCTTTATATCAAACAAGAGGTACTGGGTCTACAGCAGAGGTTTTTAGATTAAACCCTTTTTTACAAGCTTATGTTCAAGTAGGAACTTTACAAGGCTCAACTAATACTAATGCAACGAATAGTGCTTATAATGCAGCAACACAGTTAGTGTATTCATCTCCATCAGGTGGAAATGAAATTAGAGTTTATGATCCTGCAGATAATTTCAATCAAATAGGTGTAATTACTTTAACTGGAGCTTCTGTTAATACTAACAATACCTTATTCTCACTAGGAAATGAAGTGGGATACGTGAATGGCGGAGGTGGTGGTACCATTGTAACTTTTGATGTAACAGGTATTGCATCTTATCCAGCTAGTATTCCTGTTAATGAGGTGAGCATCTCTGGGGTGTTTAGTTCGGCAGCAGATTATGATTTAGTAGGAAACCATATTTATGGTATGACCAGAAATAGCGGTATACCTAGACTAACTAAAATAGATGTTACTACAGGTGTTTCTCAAAGATTCAATCTAACTATAGCAAATGCTACAACAAATACAGACCCAATGACATCCAATACATTTGGTGCTGTATGGCAAGATGTTCAAGGAAATTTTTATGCCTTTAACAATGGTAATGGTGACATTTATCAAATAGTTGATGTTGCTACTGCAACTACAGGAACAGCCTTTACGAAAATATTAGTAGCTGATCCATCAGGAACAAATGATGGTTTTGGTTGTGAAATTGGTCCAAATCCTCTTGATTGGGATGGTGACGGAATTTTAGACACAGTAGATATTGATGATGATAATGATGGTATTTTAGATACAGAGGAAGATGCAAATATAGATGGTGACAATAATCCATTAACAAACTTTACAGATACAGATGGTGACGGTATACCAGATGGATATGATTTAGATTCTGATGGTGATGGTGTGCCAGATAATAATGAAGCACAAACTACAACAGGTTATACACCGCCTTTAGATTCTAATAGTGACGGTATTCCAGATGATACAGATAATGATGGATTGGCGGATACTTATGATGCTACTCCAGGAGCTGGAGCAGCAGGTAGTAATGGTATTACACCAGTTAATACAGATGGAGTATTAATAAATTCAGATACTGTTCCAGACTATTTAGATCCAGATTCAGATAATGATGGTTTAAGCGATACAGTTGAAGCGGTAATTACGTTATCAGGAAATGATATAGACTTTGATGGTTTAGATGATGCCATTGATATTACAACAGGATTAGAAGACCCTAATGGTATAATAAATGATACTGCTATTTTACAAAATACAGATGGAATAAATGATGTTGATTTTAGAGATGTTTTGGACTCAGATAATGATGGTGTTGTAGATAGTGATGATTTAGATGATGATAACGATGGTATTTACGATACCGCTGAAAGCGAAGGTGGAAATGATCCTTTAGGAGATGAAGATGGAGATGGTGTTCCAAACTTTGCAGATAATAATGATAATGGTGGTACCGGAGATGGATCAACTACAGATTATACAGATACTAATAATGATGGTATACCAGACGTGTATGATTCAGATGATGATGGCACGCCAAACCATTTAGATACAGACAGTGATGGTGATGGTTGTAGCGATGCTAATGAAGCATATATAGACCCTACTGCTGATGCAGGTGATGGAGAACAATATGGACTAGGAGATCCATTAACTTTAGGCGAAGGAGAGGTTAACGCTAATGGAACAGTGGTTTCAGCAACTTACCCTGGAACAAATATTGGTGTTACGGACCCAAGTAATACGTCTGCTTGTGTTATTTGTAATATTTCCGATATTACATCTTCAAATATTGATCCTTGCGACGACAATAGTACACCAAGTAATTTATTAGATGATACTTTTACTGCTGATATAACAGTAACCTTTGTTGGCGCTCCATCTTCTGGAACTCTAGATCTTTCTGGTGATGGTTCGGCATCGGTTTCAGTAGTTGGATTAACCTCACCACATACATTTGTCGATGTAGTTCTTCCTGCAGATGGTGGAGCAATAGATTTAATGGCAACATTTTCTGATGAAGTATCTTGTACGTTAAATAATACAAATGTATTTACTGCCCCCTATGAGTGTAGTGATGATGCCTGTCTTGACGTGATTCCAACAGGAAATCCAACAGCAGCATTATTAGCAGGGGATGTAACATTTGATGTTAACACAGGTGCAAACCAATTTGATCCTGCTATTTTAAATTTCATA